>NZ_JBEYXN010000024.1:0-125274 GCF_040704625.1 Streptomyces sp. NPDC046866 | reverse complement strand
ATCCACGCGGGCATCACCACCGCGGTGATCGTGAACACCGCGATCGTGCTGGTCGGGACCCTGTCCACGGTCCTCTTCCTCCGCGCCAAGCACACCGCCTGACAGACCCGCTTCCACTAAGGCAACTCCGCCTTGTGACGGCCCCACCCGCGCCGCGAACGTTGGCCCAGGCACGGCCGCGTACCCCGGCGCCCCCTGGAAAGGACCCCACGATGGCTACTCCCGCGCGATCAGCCCCCGGTGACAGCCGCGGCGCCGTCCGCTGGGAACAGGTACGCATCCCGTCCCCCGCAGACCCGCTCCCCGCCCGGGTGTTCCGGCCCGAGACGGCTCCGCAGGGCTGGCTGGTGTGGGCCCACGGCGGCAGCTGGCGCGCCGGGTCGGCCTCCGACTGGCACCCCGCGACCGCCGAACTCGCCCGGTTCTCCGGCTTCGCCGTCGTGAGCGTCGACTACCGGCTGGCCCCCGACGTACGCCACCCGGCCATGGTCGAGGACGTCCTGTCCGCACTCACCTGGGCCCGGGAGCAGGCCCGGGCCGAAGGCACCGGCCCCGTGCTCGCCGTCGGCGGGGACAGCGCCGGCGCCACCCTGGCCGCCTGCGCCGCCCTGGCCTGCCGCGACCGCGGGGAACCCCTCGCGGCCCAGGTCCTCGCCTACCCGCCGCTGGACCCCGCCTGCACGGGCGCCTCGTACCACCGCTACCCGGACATGTTCCCCACCGCGGCCTACCTGGCCTCGGCCTGGCGGGCCTACCAGGCCCCCGGGCGGCCCGTCGCCGCCGACGGCACCCGCCTCTACAGCACCCCGCTCGAGGCCGCCGACCTCAGCGGGCTCGCCCCCGCCGTGCTGGCCATCGGCGACCTGGACCCCGTCAGCGACGACGTGCACCACTACGCACGCCTGCTGCGGGCGGCCGGGGTGGAGGTCGCGCTGCGCGAGTTCCACCAGACCGGCCACGCGGCGTTCCTGCAGCCCGGTGCCGGTCCGGCCGGCCCGGGCGCGCAGGCCCCGGTGTCCCTGCGGAGCTGGCTCGGCCTGGCCCTGCACGTGCTCACCCACCCGGACAACCCGGCGTCCCGTTCCCCTTCCCCCACCCCTACTCCCACCCCTTCCCTCTCCCGTCTGGAGCTGCCATGACCGCCCAGGTGCCCGCCGTCCCCAACCTCGACGCCCTGCTGCGCCACTTCGCCGACCTGCGCGACGGCGTCCACGGCGGCGCCGTGACCCGAGCCGACAAGGAGGAGCACTTCCACACCGCCGCCCGGCTCCTGGACCCGTACGCCCGCCAGGCCCTGGGCGAGCTCAACGACGAACTGCTCCTCGGCCGGGGGGCGGTGGACGCCACCGGTGTGCAGCGCGCCGACGACGGAAGCCTCTTCCACGCCTGGACCCTGTGGTGGGACGAGCAGTCGGCCGCCGACATCCCGCCCGTGACCCTGTACGCGCACTACGGCAGGGGCTTCCACCACCCGCACCTGCGCGGGGCCACCGTCTCCGAATGGCCCCTCAACGTCTTCGACGACGCGCAGGCCGCCGCCGAACTGCCCACCCTGCGTGCCATCGCCGCCGCCGACCTGCACAACCTCGTCTTCAAGGCGGACTTCAGGATCGTGCCCGCGACCATGGCCGGCGCCTCCGGCGTCCCCCACCACCAGCACTGAGAACCGAAAGGCGACACCTCATGACGAAGCTGCGGCTGTCCGTCCTGGACCAGACCCCGGTCGGCGAGGACCACACCCCCGACCAGGCGCTGCGCGCTTCCGTGGACCTCGCGCGCGCCGCGGAGGCACTCGGCTACACCCGCTACTGGGCGGCCGAGCACCACGGCTCCCCGGGGTTCGCGAGCAGCGCCCCGGAGATCCTGGCCGGAGCCCTGCTGGCCCACACGTCCCGGATGCGGATCGGGACGGGCGGCGTGCTCCTGCCCCGCTACGACCCGGGGAAGGTCGCCGAGGTCTTCTCCGTACTGGCCTCCCTGCACCCGGGGCGCGTCGACCTCGGCATCGGGCGGGCCGGCGGCCCCGCGCACGACTTCCCCGAGCGGCTGGCCCGGCTGCGCGCCCTGCTGGGCCCGGCCGGAGTCGTCCCGCACGCCCCCGTCGCCCCGCAGATGTGGCTGCTGGGCGCGGGGCGGGAGTCGGCGCGCCTGGCGGGGCAGCTGGGCACCGAGTTCGCCTTCGGGCACTTCTTCTCCCCGGCCGGCGGCGCGGCCGCCTTCGGCCACTACCGCGACGAGTTCGAGGCCGCCACGGGGCGGCGCACCCGCGGCGCGCTGGCGGTGCGCGTGGTGACCGCGGACAGCGCCGGCCGGGCGGAGGAGCTGGCCCAGAGCCTGCTGCTGTGGCGAGCCCGCAAGGACCTCGGCCACGACCTGCCGATGCCCTCGTACGAGACGACGCGCAGGCACCGCTGGACGGGCGCGGAACTGGAGCGGGCCAAGGTGCACCGCACCGCCCTGGTCTCGGGAACGCCCGAGCAGGTGCACTCCACGCTGACGGCGCTGGCCGTGAGCCACGGGGTGGACGAGCTGATCGTCAACACGCTCACGCCGGACCCCGCCGACCGGCAGCGCTCGTACGAGCTGCTTGCCGAGGTCTTCGACCTGCCGGCCGCCCACCCGGAACCGGCCGTCGCCGCGGCCCCCGTCCTCTGACCGCCCCACGCCACCCCCCCTCACCTGCCCCACCCACCCGCAGCCCGCCCCCTCACCTGCCCCGCGCCCCCGAGCCCCCGTCCGGGACCGCCTGCCAGAGCCGGAGGAGCCGGAGGAGAGGGGGGAGATGGGGGAGATCGGGGGGAGAGGGGGCGTTGTCACGATGACCGGGCCTTCGCCGTAGGGGCGGGGGCTTCGTCATGTCGTGAGGAGTTGCCGCGTGGCGACGTCGTGGGCCGGACGCCCTTCGGCGCGTAGGCAACGGCCTCTCGCAATTTTTCAAGCAGGAGATGCATTCGTGAAGACGAAGAAGTACCTCGCCACGTTCGCCGCGACCGGCGGCCTCCTCGCCGGCGCCATCGCCTTCGCCTCGCCGGCCGCCGCCGTCAGCTCGTGCGGCGAGAGCTCGGGGTCCGTGGAGATCGCCTTTCCGGGCAAGAAGCCGCAGTCGCTCTACTCGTTCATGAACTGCGCCGACGTCTCGAACGGAAAGGTGTCCGCCTGGACCTGGACCAACTGGCAGATGATGGTGGACGTGGCCGAGGACCCCCGGGGCAAGCGGTTCGCCTCGTTCAAGGTCACGACGCGGCTGGAGAAGCGCGAGTGGGGCGGCACCGACACGGTCGTGACCACCACCACCTGTGACCTGACCAAGCTGGTCAACGACAACCTGGGCTGGGCGGCGCTGGAGAAGGAGAACAAGTGCCTCGCGCCGTCCGCGACGTACGACAAGAACATGTGGTGGTCCTCGGACTCCAGCGTGTCGTACGACATCGAGGGTGACGACAAGGGCGTCATCACCAAGCAGCTCACCGGCTCGCCGCTGCTGTTCGGCTGAGGTGGGACACCAACGGGCCAGGGGCCTGACCGCTCGTGCGGTCAGGCCCCTGGTCTTTCCGTCCGGGTGCGGGCTTCAGCGGGTGAAGGCCTTGGCCGCCTGGCGGCGGGACGGTTCGAAGGCGTCCACCGTGCCGGCGCCCTTGCCGGGGGCCTCGTTCCACTCGCGGATCGTGCGCGCCACGTTCTTGATCTTCGGGTGGCCGGGCTTGAGGGCGATGTGGAAGTGCGACTCCTTGGCCGTCTTCTCGTCGCCGCCCCAGGCCACGGTGCCGTCCAGCTCCGTGAGGATGTCGCGGACGACGACCAGCTCGTGCGGGTACAGCCCGCCCTGCACGCCCGCCGGGTACGCCTGCGGGCGGATGGCGATGGCCGTGCCCGAGAGGTGGTTCGACTCGTACGGCTGGGCCACCTTGCGGTCGCCGGAGTGGCCGGTGACCTCGCCCTGGCGCAGGGAGTCCACCTCGTAGTGGAAGCGGCGGGCCACGTGCAGCAGGATCGCGGCCACGTCGCCGTCCAGGACGGCGACGGAGACCGGGCTGCCCTCGATCAGGTGGGTGGGGACCGTCTTGACCACCGGCCAGCCGTTGGCCGTGCTGTTGCCCTTCCAGGACGACGGGCCGTCCGCCGGCTTCGGGGCGGCCGTGGCGGTGCCGGGGGTGCCGATGCTCCACAGGGCGGCGGCGCCGGCGACGCCCGCCGCGGTGCCGACGAAGCGGCGGCGCGACAGGTCGCGGATGGGGTTGCTCATGCCTTCTGTTCCCTCTGTTGTGTCTCTTCTGCCGTCCGGACGCGCCGGGCGGCGAGCGTGCGGGTGATGCGGGCCGCGCCGGCCACCGCGGTCAGGGCGAGGCAGACCGCGGTGAGCACGGCGAGGCCGGTGACGGTGGGGTTGACCCACGAGGGGACGAGGTCGTGCTCGGCGTTGCACCAGTTGTGCAGCGGGAACAGCGGATCGTTCTGGTGGGCCGCGACGAACGCGCTGTCGTACTGGTCCTCACCGCAGGTCTCGCCCATGTCCATGCCGCCCCACCCGGCGACGGCCCCGGCCAGGTACGCGCCGATCGTGGCCGCGCCCGCCATCAGCGCTCCGCCGGCCCACAGGCCGGGCGCCCGCCAGGCACGGGCCCGGACGGCCCGGAACACGACAACGCCTCCCTTGACCAGGCCGTACAGCAGGGCGCAGGCGAATATCCACGCCAGGACGACGATCACGTCTTCTCCTCCGTCTGGGGGACTCCGTTCGAGGAGGAGCCCGCTACTTTTCCTGCTCCATGATCTTCTTGAACACGTCCACGTAGCCGTCGACGAACGGATTCAGCTTGCTGTCGGGAATCACGTTCGGGACGAGGATGGCTCCGCCCTGCGTGTAGAAGAGCGCCTGGCGCATGGTCTGGAGGATGTCGTCCGAGAGCATGCCTTCCAGCATGTGGTTGGCCGAGGCCCGGACGACGTCCATGCTGCCCTGGTAGCGCTTCTGGTAGAAGTCGCGGAAGCGGCGTCCGAACCCGGAGGCCTGGGTGTAGTGGGCGCGGAAGAGCTGGTTGATCGGCTTGTCCTTGATACCGGCGGCCGTGCCGATCAGATAGCCGTCCACGTCCTCCAGCAGGTCGCCGAAGCTGAACGAGGAGGCGACGTTGATCTTGGCCAGGCGCTCTTGGCAGAACGTGTACCCCGAGGCGTAGGAGTCGGCCGCCTGCCGCCACTCGATGTAGAAGGTGCACAGGTCGCCGCCCCAGCCGGCGAAGTCTCCGCGGTTCGCCGACTTGCCCGAGATGGAGCCCTTGGAGATCACGGTGTTGGCGCAGGCCGCGAGGTGGTCGAGGTTGAGGTCCACGCCGTAGCCGGGGTCCTTGAAGTCCTCCATCCGCTTCCCGACCTCCTTCTCGGCGAACTTGAGCCAGTCGGAGTCGGCTTCGTACAGCAGCAGCCACCAGCCGTTCCTGGTGCCGAGCGTGGGCCCGTACTCGCTGTTGTACTTGGGGGAGCGCAGGAACTCGCAGACGAGCTCGTTCGGGTTGCCCTTGCCGTACCGCACCGCGGCGGCGTACAGGGCGTCGATGTAGTCGAGCATCTTGTCGACGGGGGAGCTGGTCCCGCCGATGCCGTCCTTGCCCACACCCGGGTCGTTGCCGCGCATCACGTCGCGGTCGAGGTCGAAGGTGTCGCCGTTCGCGCTGAACTTGAATTCCTTGATCTGCGTGAACGACCAGTTCTTCGGCATGGAGAAGCCGAGGTTGCCGGAGAACCCCCAGGACATGCCCGAGACGAACGAGTACCGGGCGTAGGCCTCGTCACTGACGCGCTGGCACACGTTGCGCGAGCCGTAGACCCCCGCGATGTACTTCTTGCCCTTGGCGCTCAGGGCGGCCTGGATGCCGTGGAAGTACGGGATGATGTTGGAGGTGATCTCCGGGTCCGTGGCGTCGTAGTCCACGGCGAAGTAGATGACGGAGCCGCGGTTGAACTTGTACACCGACTCGGCGCGGTCGTGAGCCTTCGACGCGTGCCGGTAGCCCTCGGAGTACGTGAAGTCGCCCAGCTTGCGGGCGTGGTACTGCGAGATCGGGAAGACCCGCATGCCGCCGGCGAAGATCTGGTCGAGCTCGCCGGGCTGGATCTCCTTGTCCAGGTCGTACTTGGGGTCGAGGACCTCCTCGTCCAGGTAGCGGCCCACGACCTCGTATCCGGCCGCCTTGAGGGCCTTGGCGCGGGCGGTGGTGATGGTGAACCGGGTGTCGCAGGCGTTGGCCTTGCGGTCCGGGTTGCCCATGGAGACCAGGAGCTGGCACCAGGTGTCGTAGTCGCCCCGCCCGTTCACCTGCTCCAGGCAGGAGAACTCCTGGAACGCCTTCACGGCCTTCTCCAGGCCGCCGCCGTAGGAGGAGGTGAAGGAGACGCCGACGATGTCGCCGCCGTCCTTGTACTTCAGGTCGTTGAACACACAGGCCGCGGAGAAGAGCTGCACGAAGATTCCGGAGGAGCCGGGTCCCACCTCGTGTGCCTTCAGACCGTTCTGGGTCGTCGGACCCATGTTGCCCGAGGCGGCGTCGTCGGCGACACCGAACTCGTACTGGAGCGCCCTCATCAGCGACTTCTGCACGTCGCGCGAGTAGAGGCCGTCGCAGGGGCCTATGTTGAACGAGGAGCGCTTGTGGTAGCGGCCGTTGAGCCACCGCTGGATCTCGCGGACCTTCTCCGTGCCGCCGGCGACCACGACGTAGGCGTCCATGGTCAGCAGCGCCTTGAAGATCTTCGGCTGCACCATGCCGTTGGTCTCGTCGAGACCCATGTTCGACTTGAGCTGCTTGACGGCCGTCATCGTGGTGATGCTGTACTGGCCGTCGCCGGCCCCGCCCCAGTAGCCCTTGCAGAACAGGGCGTGGCTGAGGATGTTGACGATGTTCTTGTTGGAGAACCCGGCGCCGATGTCGCCGAGGGCCGCCAGCTTGCTCTCCGTCGTCGGACCGAAGCTGTCCGACGGGGTGGCGATGCCCAGCTCGATCTGGAGGGCGCGGGTGAGCGCGAACATCGTGCTCCACCCGGTCTGCCCGTTCTCCGGGCACGGGTTGTAGCCCGCCTTGCCCGCGTAGGTCTTGTTGACCCACTGCTGTGCTTCCAGGACTTTCTTGTCCACGTGATTCCCTGTGTTCCTCGTGTCGGCCTTGTGGCAGGCGCGGGCCGCGCCCCCGGGCGGGGCGGGCGCGGCCCGTGGTCATGCGGTGGTCAGGCGGGGTGCGTCAGCGGCGCGGGGTGAAGACCACGACGTCGCCCGCGCGCTCCTCGCCCGTGGGCAGCTGGCCGTGGGAGTCCGTGCGGATGTAGACGCGGTGCAGCCAGCGGTCCTTGCCGTCCCAGCGCGGGGTGAAGGGGGTCCGGGCGTGCGTGGTGCGGAAGTTGTCGATGATCAGCACGTCGCCCGGGACCAGGGAGACGGCCTCGGTGACCTCGTCCAGCGCGTCGGAGAGCCTGGCGACGGCCTCGGCGTCCGCGCCCCGGTTCGGCTTCAGCAGCTCGCGGTCGTAGCCGAGCAGCGGGTCCTCGCGGTCGCCGTACAGCGGCTTGACGTTGGCGATGGCGCCCGGGTCCTCGACGCCGCCGCGGAAGGCCACGTCGACCTCGCACGGCTGCTTGTTGTCGTACAGGCGGTCGACCGTCTCCGCGTCGAGGAGCTTGACCGCCTTGCGGACCGAGCCGACCAGGGTCTTCGCGGTGCGCTCGTGGTCCGCGCGGGAGCACGCAAGCATCACGTAGTTCGGCTGAAGGGTGTGGTACGCCATCTCCGTGTGGAACTCCAGCAGCGTCTCGCTGGTCTCCGACGACAGGTGGTGGGCGCCCGGCGACGGGTAGACGTCGTGGTAGACGGTGCCCGAACGCAGCTCCGCGTACCCGGTGTGCAGGCCGAGGCGGCGGCCGAACAGGGCGAGGAAGGCCTCCATGTTCAGGCGGCCGCGTTCCACCGGTGCCGGGGTGCTCGTCGGCGTGGCCGGCAGGTCGTCGTCGGCCTCGACGGGCAGGCCGCGCAGCACCAGGTAGCCGTCCTCGTTGCCGCCCCGGTCGAAGGCGTCCAGCGCGTCCGCGATCTCCTGCGGCAGCTCGGCGGAGAGCTTCCCGGCCACCTCCAGGAACTGGTACAGGTCGGCGCGCGGTACGTCGGGGAGCTTCGACGCCAGGTCGAGGAGAGCCTCCCGGTGTGCGGTCACGTCGATGATCGTCATGTCCTGTTCTCCTTCTCCTTCTTCTGGTGGGCGCGGGCGTACTGGAACAGCAGCTCCGCGCCGATCTCGGTGGCCAGGACCGACGTGATCCCGGCGTGGTCGTAGAGCGGCGAGACCTCCATCACGTCGAAGCCGATCGGGTTGAGGTCGCCGATCGTCCGCAGCAGCGCCAGGACCTCGCGGGAGGACGGGCCGCCGGGGGCCGGCGTACCGGTGCCGGGGGCGAAGGCCGGGTCCACCACGTCGATGTCGACGGAGACGTAGACCGGCAGGTCGCCGACCCGCTCCCGGATCAGCCGGGCCGCGCCGGTGGCCCCCAGCTCGGCGAACTCGTCCGCCGTCACGATGCGGACGCCGTGGCCGCGCGCGTAGTCGAGGCTGTCCGGCTTGGGGTTGTGGCCCCGGATGCCGAGCTGGACCATGGCCTCCGGCCGGATCAGGCCCTCCTCGATGCCGTGCCGGAAGGGGGTCCCGTGGTGGAACTCGCCGCCGATCATGGCCGGGTTGGTGTCGGAGTGCGCGTCCAGGTGGACCACGGCCACCGGCCCGTGCTGCTCGTGCACCGCGCGCAGCGCCGCCAGGGTCAGCGAGTGGTCGCCGCCCAGCATCAGGAAGGCCGCGTTGTCCTTGAGCAGGCCGGTCAGGTGCCGCTGCGCGGTCTCCATCGCGATGTGCTGGTTGAACGGCGTCAGGTCGATGTCGCCGGCGTCCACGCACTTGATCAGGTCGAAGACGCCCGGACCCCGGTCGATGCCGACGCCGTGGATCAGGCCCGACTCGGCGCGGATCTCCCGGGGCCCGAACCGGGCGCCGGGGCGGTAGCTGGTGCCGCCGTCGTACGGCGCGCCGACCACCACGACGTCGTTGCCCCTGGGCTCCCGGTCCAGCGGCAGGCGCATGAAGGTGGGGAGCTGGGCATACCGGGGGGAGATGTGCGAGTCGATCCGCTGCGGACCGGTCCGCGGGGCCTCGGTCATCGCCGTCCTTCCTTCCGTGTGTCGATGCGGATGAGGGCGGCCGCCGCGCGGACCGTGGCCAGGGCCGCCGCCGCGTCGGCGCCGTGCGCGTACACGAAGCCGACCGAGGCGGAGTTGTCCAGGCGGGTCGCGACCCGGTCGCCGGGCTCGGCGTGCAGGTGCACGCGGGCGCCGAGGGACTCGGCCTCCGGGACGCCGCGGATACCGGTGAACTCGCCGGGCTCCTCGGGGAAGAGCACGTGGACGGCGGCGCCGCCGGCGGGCCCGCCACCGGGCAGGCCCGGCTGCGGGGTACCGCCGAGGGCCAGCAGCTTGGCGTCCAGGTGCGGGTTGGTGCCGCACACGTCGGTCACCATCGTGGAGATCATGTGCGCGGGCAGCCGCGGGTTGACCTCGACGATCCGCGGGCCGTCCGCGGTCACCATCACCTCGGTGTGCGCCGGACCCTGCCGGTAGCCGATCGCCTTGAGCGCCCGGTCCACGCAGCCGCGGACCTCCTCCCAGGTGCCCGGATCCAGCGCCAGCGGGAAGGAGTGGCCCTCCTCCAGCAGCGTGGTGCGGTGCAGGTCCTTGGAGGTGGCGCCGAAGAAGTGGGTGGTCCCGCCCGCGGTCATCGACTCCACCGAGACCTCGAACCCGCTCGCGTACTCCTCGAACAGGACGTGGCCGGGGCGCGGCTGGCCGCGCAGGGACGTCCGGACGGCCGACAGCTCCTGCCAGGCGGCGGCCGCCTCGGCCGCCGTGGTGCACTTGCGCACCCCGTAGCTGATCGCCTCGGACGGCGGCTTGGCGATGCAGGGCAGCCCGACGTGCGCGAGCGCCTCCTCGAGCTCCGCCTCCTCGGTCACCAGACGCCACCGCAGGTTGGCCGGGTCCCCGTCGAGGGCGGCGCGCAGCAGGTGCTTGTGGTTGGCGGCCCGTACGGCCTCCAGCCCCTGCGAGGGCAGGCCCAGGTGCTCGGCCGCCCGGGCCGTGGCCTCGGTGTGGTAGTCGGAGAACGACATCACGCCGTCGACCAGCGGGGCGCCGGAGCCGTCGGTGAGCGCGGCGGCGATGGCCCGCCAGTCGTGGGTGTCGACGTGCAGGACCCGGTCCACCTGCGACAGCGGGTGCTCGCCGAACGGGCGCCCGCCGGTGTACCAGTCCTCGCCCTGGACCAGCAGCCAGATCTCGGCGCCGTGGGCGCGGGCCGCCTGGATGCCGTCGTAGAAGGCGGCGTGGAGCATGGACTCCACCAGGGCCAGCCGCCTGCCCGCGAAGCCGGTGTACGCGCTCGCGCTCATGCCCGCAGCCCCTTGAAGTGCGCGGCGACGAGCGAGACCACCTCGGCGACGGGGACCTGGCCGGGGTCCTCGCCGGCGACGACGATCCGGTCGAACAGCTCCTGGACCACCAGCGTCTTGGCATTGGCCACGTCGGCCTCGCCGACCCCCGCGTCCAGCAGGAGCAGCGAGAACGCGGACGTGGTCCCGGACCCCTCGTGGACGCCCAGCTTGGGCCGGTTCACGGTCTCGGCCGGCAGCAGCTCCGCCATGGCGGCCCGCAGCACCCACTTGTCCCGGCCGTACCGGCGCTTGAGCCCGGCCTCCAGGCCGGTCAGCAGGTCCAGCACCTCGCGGTCCCAGTACGGGTGGGTGGACCAGTGCCCGGCCGCCGTCGAAAG
The DNA here is from genome assembly GCF_040704625.1 of Streptomyces sp. NPDC046866. Lineage (NCBI taxonomy): Bacteria > Bacillati > Actinomycetota > Actinomycetes > Kitasatosporales > Streptomycetaceae > Streptomyces > Streptomyces sp. NPDC046866. Next base: position 114,424 of record NZ_JBEYXN010000024.1, on the reverse strand, counting down.
CACCGGGCTCATCTCGTTCAGCCCGTCGAAGGTGGCCATGTCGTGGGCGACGGCCGTGTCGAGCTTCGGCAGCCGGTCCTCGCGGTGCATGCCGCCGAGCGGGATGTCGGCCCCGTACCCGGTCAGCACGCGCCGGGCCGGACCGTCCAGGCTCCGGTAGAGGGCGGTGAGCGGCAGCAGGTACTCGATCACGTCAGGGTCCAGGGACTCGGCGGCGTGGATCGTGTGCGGCAGCTGCGCCAGCAGCTCCGCCACCGGGATGGTGATCTCCCGGTGCTCCGAGCCCAGGTGGTCGGCGACCACCCTGGCCTGGGGGAACTCGTCGGAGGTGTCGGTGCCCATGGAGAGCGTGTCGAGCGGGCCGGCCACGGCCGCGTCGGCGAGGGCCGCGACCCCGGAGGAGTCGATGCCGCCGGAGAGCACCACCAGCGGGCGCTCCGTGCCGGCCAGGCGGCGCTCGACCGCCGTGCGCAGCGCGGTGCGGACCTGCTCGACGGCCGTGTCCTCGTCGACGATGCGCCGGGACACCGGCGGCACCCACGTCGGGTGGGCGAGCACCGAGCCCGAGGCGATGTCGATCTCCAGGACGGTGCCGGCCGGCACCTGGTACAGGCCGGGCAGCCGGCGGATCCGCCGGGCCCCCGAGATCGGGAAGCCGAGCTGGCCGTCGGAGGGCGCGGCGAGCACCTTGGCCTCGGTCGCGGCCAGCACGTGGCCGGGAACGGGCCGGGTGTACAGCGGTACGGAGCCGGCGTGGTCGGTGGCGAGCAGGACGCGCTGCTCCTGGCAGAGCACCGCCGCGTACCGGCCGTTGAGCAGCCGGAAGGCGTGCAGCCCGTACGTCTCGAACAGGCCCAGGACCAGTTCGGCGTCGGAGGCGTCCGCCCCGGCGGAGGAGGTGGGGACGGAGCGGATCTCGTCGCGGTTGTAGAGCTCGCCGGCGAGCCACAGGGCCGCGTCGGCGCCGTGCGCGACCGCGCCGTCGGCGGAGGCGCCCGGGTGGACCAGGGTCGCCTCGACGGTCAGGGAGCGCAGGCGCCCGGTGGTACGGGTGTGCCGGCCCCGCGTTGCGAAGGCCGCCGTGGGGCCCTGGTCCCCGCCCGTGCGGGCAGAGACCAGGAAGCCGTAGGCGGCAGGGAATGCCTGCTCAGCCATGTCAGACCTTCAGCGCCCCGAAGCCGCCGGCGCTGAAGTCGTAGTTGACCGGGACCTCGATGAGGTACGGGCGGCCCAGCTCGGCACCCTTGCGCAGGGCGGCCAGCAGCTCCTCGCGGGTCGAGGCCTTGGTCGCCTCCACGCCGTTGGCCTGCGCCAGCTGGACGAAGTCCACGCCGGTGAACTTCACGGCCGGGTCGTGGCTGCGGTGGTGGCCGATGTTCTGGTACAGCTCGATCAGGCCGTTGGTGTCGTTGTTGACGACGACCGTGACGATCGGCAGGTTCAGGCGGGCGATGGTCTCCAGGTCCGCGCTGTTGGAGTGGAAGCCGCCGTCGCCCGCGATGAGGAAGGTCGGCTGGTCCGGGCGGGCCATCTGGGCGCCGATCGCGGCCGGGATGCCGTAGCCGAAGCTGGAGCAGCCGGCCGAGGTCAGGAAGCCGAACGGCTGGTCGGCGCGGGCGAACAGCACGCCGTAGTGGCGGAAGAAGCCGATGTCGGACACGATCGTGCCCTCGCCCGGCTCGGCGATCTCGGCCATGACGGTGTTCATGGAGTCCATCACCTGGTGGACGCGCATGCCGTCCTCGTAGTGCTTGGGGTCCGCCAGGAACTCGGCGATGCGCTCGCGCAGCGGCGCGATGTCGTGGCGGTCCTTCGCGGCGAGGTCGCCGGTGGCGGCGTCCAGGTGCTGCACGAAGGCGAGGACGTCGGTGACGACGTCGACGTCCGGGCGGTAGATCCGCGGAACCGGGTTGGCGGTGGGGGAGATGCGGACGGTCTTCTTCTCGATGCCGCGCTCCCACATCGAGGGGCGCAGGTCCTCGGCGTAGTCGTAGCCGATGGTCAGGATGACGTCGGCGGGGCCGAAGAGGGTCTCCAGCGCCGGGAACGACAGGATGCCGTCCATGTAGCCGGTGACCGCGCCGTAGTTCAGCTCGTGGCCGTGCGGGAGCACGCCCTTGGCGATGTACGTGGTGATGACCGGGATGTTCAGGCGCTCGGCGAGGGCGCGGAGGGCCGGGACGGCACCGGCGCGGATGGCGGCGGCGCCGACCACGAACACCGGGTTCTTCGCGTCCTTGACCATCGCGGCGGCTTGGTCGGCGGCCGACTCCCAGCCGGGCTGCACCGCGCCGATCGGCTTCCCGGGGGTCCGGGCCGGGCCGTGGTCCTGGGTGATGTCGATGCCCTCGGAGGAGCCGAGGAGGTCGACGGGCAGGGAGATGAACGAGGGGCCGACCGGCTCCGTCATGGCGGCGAAGACCGCGGAGTCCACCAGGTCGGTGATCTCCGCCGGGCGCTCCAGCTCGACGGCGTACTTCGTCATCGGCTCGGCGATCTTCACCAGGTCGAGGCACTGGTGGGTGTCGTTCGGGAAGATGTCGTGCGACTCGGACTGGGCCGCCAGCGCGATGACGGGGGAGCGGTCCAGCATGGACGTGGCCATGCCGGTCGACAGGTTGGTCATGCCCGGGCCCAGCGTCGCCCAGCAGGCCTGCGGGCGGCCGGTGATGCGCGCCAGGACGTCGGCGGCGACACCGGCGGTGAACTCGTGGCGGGTGAGGATGAACTCCACGCCGTCCTGCTCGTCGAACAGGATGGAGGCCGCCTCGCGGCCGACGACGCCGAACACCTTCTCGACGCCGTGCTCCTTGAGGCGCTTGAGAAGAGCGTGGGCCGCGGTCGGGTGCTCGCTGGGGCCGGTGGATACGCGGGACATGTGAAACCAGTCTCCTGTCCGAATTTCGGTGGGGCGGGCCCACCTTGGGCTGCCGATCTCTTTTCGGGCTCTCGTCCCGGTATCCGGGAGCGGACGGAGAGTGACCAAAGAGCGGAGCGGACCAGGATCCATGCGTGAGAACAGATGTTGTGGTAGATGACTGGCCAACTCCCGAGCAGGCGCGGGACGTCGGCTGGGAGGCGCTGGCGGGCGCGGAGGACTTCTTCCTCACCCCGCCCTGGATGCGGGTGCTGCACGACTCGTCCGGCGCCCGGATGCGGTACCTCACCGCCCGCGCCGGCGGTGAACTGCTCGCCGGGCTCCCGCTGGTGCTGGCGACCGGGGAATCGCCCTGGTCCCTCGGCCGCACCGACCTGCTGATCGCGCACTGCGCGGCCGAGGCGATGGCGGGGGCCGCGGAGGTGTCGGCCGCCTTCGGCGACCTCGACCGGCTGATGCCCTCGATGATGCTGGGCGGCCGCCACCTGGGCCGCACCCGGCTGCTGCTCGGCCCGGGCGCCGACGCCGACACCGCCCACCTGGTGCTGGAGCGGGCCGAGCGCACCGCCGCCGCAGAGGGCTGCCGCTCCGTGTGCTTCCCGTACGTGGACTCCCGCGACACCCTCCAGCAGCAGGTCCTCGCCGAGCGCGGCTACACCTCGCACGTCTCGGGGGAGTTCGCCACGCTCACCCTGCCGGGGCGGGACTTCACCGACTACGCGATGAGCCTGCCGGCGGCCCGCTCCCGCCGGGTGCGGTCCGAGCGCCGCCGCATCGAGGCCTGCGGGGCCGAGATCACCCTCGCCCCGCTCGACCCGGCCGACATCCCCCGCCTCGCCGCGCTCGAGACGCAGCTCTTCGCCAAGTACGGCATGGCCGGCTGGGACCCGCGCCGCTCGGAGGCGGTCCTCGAGGCCGCCCACCGGCAGCTGGGCGAGCGGGCGCTGGTCTCCAAGGCCGTCCTCGACGGCGAGATCGCCGGCTTCGGGCTGATCCTGGCCCACGGCGAGGACTGGTTCGCCCACCGCGCCGGCTTCGACTACGCCGCCCAGGCCCGGGCCAGGCTGCCGCTGTACTACGAGCTCCTCTACTACACCGTCGCCGACCGGGCACCGGCGGCCGGCGTGCGCCGCGTGCACTACGGCATCGGCTCCACGCAGGCCAAGGCCTCCCGAGGCTGCGCCCTCTCCCGCCAGTACCTCTACGTCAAGGAGCTCCCCGCATGACCGGCTGGAACGCGGCGATCGGAGCGGTGGTCAACCCGTCCACCCGGCGCGGAGGGCGGCTGGAGATGGTCGCCTCCGCCGACGTCGACTCCCTCGACCCCGCCCGCACCTACTACGTGTGGTCCTGGCTGCTGCAGCGCGCCCTGAACCGCACCCTGATGGCCTTCGGCACCGACCCGGAGCGGGCGGAGGTCGTCCCCGACCTCGCCGAAGGGCCGGGCGAGGTCTCCGCCGACGGGCTGACCTGGACCTACCGGCTCAAGCGGGGCATCCGCTTCGAGACCGGCGAGGAGATCACCTCCCACGACGTCGCGTACGCCGTGGAGCGGGTCTTCGCCCAGCACGTCCTGCCCGGCGGCCCCACGTACCTCACCGACCTCCTCGACCACGGCGGCTACCGCGGGCCCTACGAGGGGCAGCGCTGCCCGGCGGTCGAGCGGCCCGACGACCACACCGTCCGCTTCCGCCTCAGGCGGCCCTTCGCCGACTTCGACTACCTGATGGCCCAGCCGAACACGGCTCCCGTCCCCGAGCACCGCGACACCCGCGAGGCGTACGGGGCGCGGCCGGTCTGCTCCGGCCCGTACCGGATCCACCGCTACGAGCCCGGCCGCCTGCTGCACCTGGTGCGCAACAGCGCCTGGGAGCGGAGCACCGACCCCGTCCGGCCCGCCCTGCCCGACGAGATGACCGTGGCCTTCGGGGTCGAGGCCAACGAGATGGACGACCGCCTCCTCGCCGGCGAGTTCCACGTGGACGTGGAGGGCCGCGGCATCCAGCACGCGGCGCGCGACCGGATCCTCGCCGACCCGGCGCTGCGGGCCCAGGCCGACAACCCGGCCACCGGCTTCCTGCAGTACATCACCGTGCAGACCGCCGTCCCGCCCTTCGACAACCTGCACGCCCGCCGCGCCGTCTTCTACGCCGCCGACAAGGCCGCACTGCTGGACGCCCGCGGCGGGGACGGCGTCGGCGGCTCCCTCGCGACCGGCCTGATCCCGCCCAACCTGCCCGCGCACAGCAGCCAGGACCGCTACCCTTCGGGGCCCCGCCTCACCGGCGACCTGGACGCGGCACGCGCCGAACTCGCCGCGGCCGGACTGCCCGACGGCTTCGAGACCGTGATCGCCACCCAGCCCGGCAAGTTCGAGCTGGTCGCCCGCACCCTCGTCACCAGCCTGGCCCGCGTCGGCATCCGGGCCCGGGTGGAGGTCCTCGACACCGCCTCCTACTACCGCACCGGCCTGGGCAGCCCGCAGACCGTCCGCAGGCTCGGCCTCGGCCTCGGCGTCACCGACTGGGGAGCCGACTACCCCACCGAGTACGGCTTCCTGGCCCCGCTGGTCGACGGCCGGCAGATCAAGCAGGGCGGCGGCAACTTCAACTTCGCCGAACTCGACGACCCGCTGGTGCGCACCCTCATCGACGAGGCCTGCACCACGACCGGGGCCGCGGCCCGCCGAGCGGTCTGGCGCCGGATCGAGAAGGCCGTGATGGACCGCGCCGTCATGCTGCCGATGGCCCACGACCGGACGCTGCACTACCGCCACCCCGCCCTGACCAACGTCTACGTCCACCCCGCCTTCGGCCTCTACGACATCCAGGCCATGGGAGTACTGCGATGAACCTCGACCTCACCCCCCTCGACCCGGCCGACCGCAGCGCCGTCGACGACGTCTTCGAGCTGCGCACCCTCGTCCACCGGGCCGACACGCCGCAGCTGCCCGCGCCCTGCTTCGCCGACTTCGGCGGCTCGCTGATGGTCCCGCCCCCGGCCACCAGGGTCGAGGAGTGGGCGGGGCGCGACGCATCCGGGCGGTGCGCGGCCTCCGTACGCCTGGAGTTCCCGCAGGAGGAGAACACCGAGGCGGTCACCGCGGCCGTCCTCGCCGTCCACCCGGCCCTGCGCCGGCAGGGCGCCGGGCGCCGCCTGGTGGAGTTCGTACGGGAGCGGGCCGAGGCGGCGCAGCGCTCGCGGATCCTCTTCACCGCCGACTCCGGCCCCGCGGGGCCGGACGGCGGCCCCGGCACCGCCCCGGCGCACCACCTGGCCGCGGCCGTCGGCGCGCGGCCGGCGTGGACCCTCGACCACCTGCGCCTCGACGTCGCACGCGCGCCGTTGCCGCAGCCGCTGCCGGAGGCGATGTCCGTCCGGTACTGGGGCAGCGAGGTCCCCGAGGACCTGGTGGAGCAGGCCGCCCGGCTCGAGGCCGCCCTCTCGGCCGCCGCCCCGACCGGCGACCCGGGATGGGAGCCGCAGCCCGCGGCGATCTCCCGCATCCGGGACTTCGAGCGGATGCGGATCACCCGCGGCCGGCGCGCCCACCAGTGCGCGATCCTCGACGACGCCACCGGGCGGATGGCCGCCTGGACGGCGCTGTCGATGACCCGCGCCAACCCGGACAACGCCCTCCAGGCGATCACCATCGTGGACCCCGCGCACCGCGGCCGCGGGCTCGGCCGCCAGGTGAAGGCCCACAACCTCGCCCGGGCCCGCGCCGCGGAGAGCGAGCTGGCCCACGTCGACACCTGGAACGCCTCCGGCAACGCGCACATGCTGCGCGTCAACGCCGACTTCGGCTTCGTGCCGGCCGGCACCCGGTGGGCCTGGGAGCTGAGCACCGCGCGATGACCCCCGAGTTCGGGCGGCTCCTCGCCGCCCACACCGCCTCCCAGTTCGGCTTCCGGATCGCGCAGACCGCCTTCCCGCTGACCGCACTGGCCGCCTGCGGGGCCTCGGCGGCCGAGGCTGCGGCGCTGATGGCGGTGCAGACCGCCGGGTTCCTGCTGGTCGGGCTGCCCGCCGGATCCTGGGTCGACCGCTGCCGCAAGGTCCGCGTCCTGCTCGCCGCGGACGCGGTGCGCTGCGCCACCGCCCTGTGCGTGGCCGTGGCCTGGGCCGCGGGCCGGCTCGAGCTGGGGCTGCTGTACGCGGCCGCGTTCACCGTCGGGGTGGCGTCGGTGTTCTTCGACGTCGCCGCCCAGTCGGCGGTGCCCGCGCTGCTGCCCGCCCGGGACCTCGTCGCGGGCAACGCCCGGCTGTCCGCGGCGGAGTCCGCCGCGGCCGTCCTCGGCCCGGTGCTCGCCGGCGCCCTGGCCTGGCGCGCCGCCCCGCTCGGCTTCGCCTTCTCCACCCTCGCCTATGTTGTGTCGGCCGCCTGCCTGCTGCCCACCATCAAGCCCCGCCCCCTCCAGCCCCGCCGGCGATTGAGGCGAGGGGGCTCCGGGGCGCAGCCCCGGGACACGGAGAAAGGGCGGGGCGGGGAGGAGCTCCGCGCAGCGGCCCCGAACCCCAACCCGGCGGCGGCACGAGCCGGAGTCCGGCGGGACGTCGCCGAAGGCCTCCGCTTCGTCGCGGCCCACCCCACCCTGCGCCGCATCGCCGCCGCGACCGGCCTGTTCAACGCGGCCTGGTCCGCGGCGGCCGCCCTGCTGCTCGCCCTGATGCTCGGCCACGGCCTGTCCCGCACGGCCGCCGGCGCGGTCATGGCCGCCCTCGGCACGGGCGGCCTGGCCGGCTCGTTCGCCGTACGCCGCCTCGCGCAGCGGCTCGGGGCCGGCCGGTCCATCACCGCCGGGCTGATGCTGCCCGCCCCCTTCGCCGTCCTCGCCGGCTTCACCGGCCGCGTCCCGGTCTGGGCCACCGCGCTCGCGCTGTTCGGCGTGGGCGCCGGAGCGGTGGTCTACAACGTGGCCCAGATCAGCCTGCGCCAGTCGGTGACCCCGCCGGAGCTGCTCGGCCGGGTCAACGCCACGATGCGCACCCTGGTGTGGGGGATGATCCCGCTCGGCGCGGCCCTGGCCTCCGCCGCCACCCGCATCGCGGACCCGGCCGATGTCGTCCTCGCGGGCGGCGGCGCGGCCGCCTGCGCCTGGGTGCTGCTGCTGCGGCTCTCCGAGAACCGGACGGAGAGTCCGGAGAGAGGAGCGGAGCCTAGCGTGGGCGGCACCGCGCAGGACGTCGTGGCGTCGTCCCCGCGGTGAGCCTCCCCGGTCCGGACCAGGACGGGGAGCAAGGCCGTCCCGGCACTTCCACAACCCCCGGTGGAGTGCCGGGACGGCCCTTTTCACGTCTCCGCTAGCGGGCGGAGGCCAGGGGCAGGGTGAGCGCCGAGGCCCCCGGGTCGAGCGTCACGCGCGTGCCCGCCGGGTACCGCAGGGTGTGGTCGCGGTCGGTCGAGGTGAGGACGATCCCGATGCGGTGGCCCGCCGGGACGATGTGCTCGGTCGGCTCCAGGTCCCAGCGGAACGTGTACGCCTTGCCCGGCTCGACCGGGCTCTGCCAGGCGGGGCTGGTGCGGTTGCGGACGTCCGTCCACCCACGGGTGATGATCTTGAACGGCCTGTCCTCGCGGCTGAACTCCTTCAGCGGACGGCACCCGGTGTTGCCCGGCGCACTGTCGCCGAAGCACCAGTTCTCCTGGCCGGCGTTCAGCTTCACCGGGTAGTTCGCCGGACCGTAGTCGACGAGGAACGCCGACAGGTACGGGGAGGGGCCGTCGACCCCGGCCCGCACGGTGATCCTCGGGGTGCCGGAGATCCGCGCGGCCTCCTTCAGCGGCTCGGTCAGGTACGCGAGCCGCGCCGGGTCCTCGCCCTCCGGGGCCGCGGCCAGCTGGTCGCCGCTGCGCGCCGGGTCGTCCGTCCAGCCGCGCGCCTGCGGGCCGTGCAGGGAGCCGAGCTTCAGCGTCCGGTCGAGCGCGCCGCGGGCGGGCCACTCGCGGTACGCGTCCCACGCCCCCGACGGGCGCTGGACCTGCACCCGCGGTTCGGCGTCGGCCCCGGAGCGCAGGCCCATCAGCTCCTGGTCGAACCACTTGTGGACCGAGTCCAGCCAGGCCTGGCGGCGGATGTCCAGCGGGTCGTCGTGCTGGCCCTGCGTGAGCCACAGCCGGGACTTCACCCCCGAGCGCTGGAGGCCCGACCACAGGTCGAGGCTCTGCTTGGGGCGCACGTTCCAGTCGTTCAGGCCGGCCACGAGGAAGACCGAGGCGCGGATCCGGTCGGTGCGCGAGCGGAAGTCGCGCTCCCGCCAGAAGGCGTTGAGGTCCCCGTTCTCGTGTCCCATGCGGGCCTGCACGTCCGCGACCGCGCGGGCGCAGGCCTCGGGCCGGTCGCGGGTCAGGACGAGCTTCACGTGCATGTCGGCGTCGTTGCCCGGGTAGCCCTTGGGGCCGACGTTCCCGCCGTTCGCGCGGTAGTAGTCGTACCAGTCGGACACCGGCAGCATCGGCACCACGGTCTTCAGGCCGCGCACGCCGGTGGTTGCGGTGGCCAGCGCCAGGGTGCCCTTGTAGCTGGTGCCGGTCATCGCGGCGGTGCCGGTGGACCAGCCGGTGGCCCTGGCCTCGGTGCCGCTGTCGTCGACGGCCGTGGTGGCGCCGGCCCGGCCGTTCAGCCAGTCCACCACCTTCGTCATCGCCTTGACCTCCTCGGGGGACACCGTGCCGGGGCAGCCGGTGGAGCCGCCGGTGCCGAGCGTGGAGACCGCGAGGGTGGCGTAGCCGCGCGAGACGAAGTAGTTGTCCCAGTACGGCGGGTACTGGTCGACGTCCTTGGCGGCCTCGCCCGGGGCCCAGGGGGCCAGCCGGGGAGTGCCGGTGACATCGGCGGGGTGGAAGTCGGCCTTGGCGAAGCCGCCGTGGTACGGGGAGGCCTCGATGATCGCCGGGACCTTGCGGGGCGTGTCCGGGCGGATCACCTGGACCCGGACCTTGTCCTTGCGGCCGTCGCCGTCGGTGTCCGTGTCCGTGGTCACGAACACGGTCTCGCGGATGGCCTTGCTGAAGTCGTGCACCGGCTGCGTTGCCTGTGCCTGCTGTGCGTACGCCATGGCCGGCGTTCCGGTGAGCAGGGAGGCAACGGCTGCGGTGAACACGACGGTACGTCGTGCGATGTGCATGGATGCGCTCTCGGTAGAGGCTGGGACGGGGGTCGCGCGGCGGAGCCGGGTCGGTCGGCCCGGCCGGGCCGCACGGGCGACCGGCCGACGAACCCCCGCACGCAGGCGGGCGGTTCGCGGTGCAGCCACCCCAACACGTTCCGCGGTACGAGATCAAGTGCCCGGCGGGCCGGGAGAGCGCCGGGAGATCGGCGAGAGAGCCCGGAGACGGCCCCTGCCTAATCTGACCGACATGTCTGATCGTGCGGTTGACCAGAACGTCCCCTCCCGCCGCAGAACGGGCCGGGGCAGGCGCGCCGGCGCGGCCGTGGCGGCCGCAGCCGTGCTCGGCGCGGGCGCGTACGCGGGCCACCGCTTCCTCTCACCGCCGGCGCAGGACGAGGACGTGGCGGCCGCTGCCGGACGGCTCCAGGAGTTCCTCGACGCGTGGGCGGCCAACCGGCCCGGGGACGCGGCAGACCTGACCGACTCGCCGGACGGCGCCCGCTCGCTGCTCGAGTCGGTGATGAAGAACACCGCGCCGGTGAAGGCCGTGATCACCGCGGACCGCGACCGCGCGTCGAAGGACGGGAAGGGCGCCGTCACGGTGCCGTTCAAGGTCTCCCTGCACACCGCGGGGGCCGGGGAACTGGCCTACGACTCGCGGGCGAGGCTCGTCGAGGACGGATCCGGCACCTGGAGGGTGCAGTTCTCCGCGCCCGTGGTGCACCCGCGGATGGAGGCCGGGCAGACCCTCGCCCTCGCGGCGAACACCGGTCGCGGCCGGATCCTCGACAAGGACGGCGCGCCGCTGGAGGCCGCCTCCCTCACCGGGGCGGTCGACGAGCACGGCAAGGGCGTCTCGGGGCTCCAGGCCCGCTACCAGAAGGAGCTGTCCGGCGGGGCCCCGTACGGCAAGTCCGTGGTCATCGCCGACCGCCGGTCGGGCGCCGTGGTCACGCCGCTGACGGGCGGCCCGTCCGGCAAGGGCGAGGACGTCCGCACGACGATCGACCAGAAGGTGCAGCGGGCCGCCTCGGACGCCCTGGAAGGCCTGGACAAGAACGCCTCGATCGTCGCGGTCGACCCGCGCACCGGCGCCGTCCTCGCCGCCGCGAACCGGCCCGGCGGGATGAACAGGGCCCTGGAGGGCCGCTATCCGCCCGGTTCGACCTTCAAGGTCGTCACGGCCGCGGCGCTGCTGAAGGCGGGCATGAAGCCGGGGGACCCGGCGGCGTGCCCCGAGTTCGCCTCCGTGGACGGGCAGCGCTTCGAGAACCAGAACCGGTTCGTCCTGCCGGAGGGCTCGCTCCTGCGGGACTCCTTCGCCAAGTCCTGCAACACCTTCTTCGTCGAGGCCCGCCGCAAGGTGGCCGGGCCGGCCCTGCCGGAGACCGCCAAGGCCTTCGGGATCGGCGGCCCCTGGGACATCGGGGCCGTCTCCTACGACGGTTCGGTCCCGCTGCCCGCCTCGGACAACGAGCTCGCCGCCGGCACCATCGGGCAGGCCCGGATCCAGGCGTCGCCGCTGGTGATGGCCTCCATGGCGGCCACGGTGAAGGAGGGCGCCTTCAAGCAGCCCGTCCTCGTGCCGGACCACGTCAGGAACCGGCACACCGCCCCGGCCCTGGAGGCGCACGTGGCCGAGGGCCTGCGGGAGATGATGCGCGCCAGCGTCACCCACGGGGCCGCGGCCGCGCTGAAGGACGTACCGGGCACGGCGCACGCCAAGACCGGCACGGCCGAGTACGGCGAGGCCGAGCCGCCGCAGACGCACGCCTGGATGATCGGCTACCTCGGCGACCGGGACGTGGCCTGGGCCGTCCTGATCGAGGACGGCGGCTCGGGCGGCAAGGACGCCGGCCCGGTCGCCGCCCGGTTCCTCGCGGCCCTGCGCTGACCGCGCCGCACGCACCCGGCGCACCCGCGCGCCGGGACGCACCCGGCGCACCCGCGCGCCGGGACGCACCCGGCGCACCCGCGCGCCGGGACGCACCCGGCGCACCCGCGCGCCGCACGCACACGCCACCGCATCGGGCCCTTGCCCGCATCCGCCAAGAACGCACTGCCCGCACCAGAGTTGGGACTGAGACCCTGTGGTTTTCGACGCCGCGTCGCACGGGACCGTGAACCCGTCGGACAGCACGGGCGGAACGCTCCGCTTCGTCCGCACCGACGACTTCGACTCCCTCGACCCCGCCGACACGTACTACGCGTACACCTGGAACTTCATCCGCCTCCTCGGCCGGCCCCTGGTGGGCTACGGGACCGGACAGGACGGCCGGCCGCAGCCGGTGCCCGACCTCGCCGTCTCGCTCGGCGAGCCGTCCGACGGCGGCCGGACCTGGACCTACCGGCTGCGCGAGGGCGTCCGCTTCGAGGACGGCACCCCCGTCACCTCGCAGGACGTCCGCTACGCCGTCCTGCGCGCCAACTTCCCCGAGGAGGTCTACCCGGGCGCGGTGGCCCGCGGGGGCCCCGCCTACTTCCGCCAGTACCTGACGGGACCGGAGGGCATCGGTACGCCGGACGAGCACACCGTGGTGTTCCGGCTGAAGGAGCCGTTCGCGGGCTTCGACTACCTGGCCGCGCTGCCCACCACGATCCCGGTGCCGCAGCGGGCCGACAGCTATCCGGAGTACCGGTGGCGGCCGGTCTCCTCGGGCCCGTACCTGATCGAGGAGTACGTGCCCGGGGACCGCCTCGCCCTGGCGCGCAACCCGCACTGGGTCCGCGAGAGCGACCCCGTCCGCACGGCGCTGCCCGACGCGGTGACCGTCAGGCTGGGGGTGTCGGGCCCCGAGGTGGACCGGATGCTGCTGGCGGGGGAGGCCGACATCGACCTGGCCGGGGTCGGCGTGCAGCCGGAGACCCAGGACCGGCTGCTGGCCGATCCGGCGGCCCGGGCGGGCGTGGACAACCCCCACACCGGGTTCGTGTGGCTGTACTGCATCAACCAGAACGTCGGGCCGCTGCGGGACGTCCACGCGCGGCGCGCGGTGCAGTACGCGACGGACAAGGCGGCGATGCGCGCGGCGTACGGCGGGGAGCCGGCCGGGGACATCGCCACCACGCTCCTGCCGCCCACGGTACCGGGCCACGAGCCCCACGACCGGTACCCGGTGGGCCGGCAGGCCACGGGCGATCTCGAGGCGGCCCGGCGGGAGTTGGAGCTGGCCGGGCTCCCGGACGGCTTCCGCACCCGGATCGCGGCGCGCGAGGACCGGCGCAAGGAGTGGAACGCTGCGCTCGCCCTGTCCCGGGGCCTGGCCCGCGTCGGCATCGAGGCGGAGGTGGTGCCGTTCGCCTCGGGCGGCTACTTCACCGAGACCGCGGGTGTTCCGGCGTACCTGAGGGAGCACGGCATCGGCATCGTGATGTTCGGCTGGGCGGCGGACTTCCCGGACGGCTTCGGCTACCTCCAGCAGATCGCGGACTCCCGTGCGATCAAGGAGGCCGGGAACCAGAACCTGGGGGAACTGGCGTCCCGGGAGATCGACGCCCTGCTCGACGAGGGGGCCCGGACCTTCGACGCGCGGGCCCGGGAGGCCCTGTGGGCGGCCGTGGACCGGGCGGCGATGGAGGCGGCCGTCATGTGCCCCTACATGTACGTCAAGTCCGTGGTGGTCAGGGGGAGTCGGACCGCCAACGTGCGCATGTCCCAGGTGTACGGAATGTACGACTATGCAGTGCTCTCGCTGGGCGGCTGATCCCCGTTTGCGAAAGAGGATCTTGAGTAATAACCTGGTCAAGTCATCCGGAAGACGACTTTTCGACCAAAAGTCGCTTGCGGGTGCGGGAATACGATGATCAGGGGGATGACATCGATACTGCGACGCGCGTGACGGTCCGGCTCCTCGGGCCCGTAACCGCCTTCAATGCAGAAGCCCGGGTTCCGGTGCAGGGCCAGCGCCAGTTGAAGTTCCTGGCCAGTCTCGCCCTGCAGGCGGGACAGATGGTGACGAAGGAGTCGATCGTCGAGGATTCGTGGGACGCGGATCCCCCGAAGACGGTCTCCGGACAGCTGCAGAACAGCGCATGGATGATTCGCACCGCCTTCGAGGGGGTGGGTGTGGGGCGGGAGATCCTCGCCTCCCACGCCCTCGGCTACCAGCTCCACGTCCCGGCGGGCCGGGTGGACGTGTACGTCTTCCGCGACATGGTCCGGGAGTCGAAGGAGGCGGCCCAGGCCGGCCGGCACCGGGAGGCCTCCGACCGCCTGGACGAGGCCCTGGCCCTGTGGAAGGGGCAGGCCCTCGCCAACATCACCTCCGCCCGGCTGCGGGCCCGCGCCGACGGGCTCGACCGGGAGCGGCTCGCCGCGCTGGAGCAGCGGGCCCGGCTGGACATCAGGCTCGGCCGGAACGAGGAGGCGATCGCCCGCCTGGACGGGCTGATCGCCGGGGATCCGCTGCGCGAGGACCTCTACGTGGCGCTCATGCACGCGTACTACGGCGCCGACCGCCAGGCCGACGCGCTGAACGTGTTCCACCAGGCCAAGCGGACGCTGATGGACGAGATCGGCATCATGCCGGGGCGCCGGCTGCGCGAGACGATGCAGTCGATCCTGGCGCAGCAGCTCCAGATCGCGGCGTAGCCGCCGCTCCGGCCCCCGGGGCCCGGCGGGCCGGTACGGACGTACCCGTACCGGCCCGCTTTTCGACCGACATTGCATAGATTTCCAAGATCACGCATACTGATGCGACTTAGGGGAATCCGCTGCGGATCCGTTCGAGGGAAGGACTGCCGTGACGCACGCACTGCCCAAGGGCTTCGTCGTCCACACCGCGCCGGTCGGGATCGCCGACGACGGCCGCGACGACCTGTGCATCATCGCCTCCGAGGTGCCCGCGAAGACCGCGGGTGTCTTCACCCGCTCCCTGTTCGCCGGGCCGTCGGTGCTGCTCTCGCGCGAGGCCGTCGCCGACGGCTCGGCCCGCGGCGTCGTGGTCGTGGCCCGCAACGCCAACGTGGCCACGGGCGCGCAGGGCGCCCGCAACGCCGCCGCGGTCCGCGACGCGGCCGCCCGGGCCGTCGGGATCGACCCCGCCGAACTCCTCATCGCCTCCACCGGGGTGATCGGCGTGCAGTACCCGCTGCCGTCGATCCTCGGCCACCTCGAAGGCCTGGCCTGGCCGCCCGGGCAGCCGGCGGCCGGGATGGACGCCGCCGCGCGGGCCATCATGACCACCGACACCCGGCCCAAGTGCGTGTCCGTACGCGTCGGCGACGCCGTGCTGACCGGCATCGCGAAGGGCGTCGGGATGATCGAGCCCGACATGGCCACCCTGCTCACCTTCTTCGTGACCGACGCCGAGCTCGACGGGGCGTGGCTGACCGCCGCCTTCAAGCGGGTGATGGACGTGACCTTCAACGCGGTGTCCATCGACACCGACACCTCCACCTCCGACAGCGCCGCCGTCTTCGCCAACGGCCTGGCCGGCCCGGTGGACCCGCAGGCCTTCGAAGCGGCCCTGCGCGAGGTCGCGCTGGCCCTGGTGAAGATGATCGCCTCGGACGGCGAGGGCGCGTCCACCCTGATCCAGGTGGAGGTCACCGGGGCCCGCGACGACGCCCAGGCCAAGCGGGTCGGCAAGGCCGTGGTCAACTCGCCCCTGGTGAAGACCGCGGTGCACGGCGCCGACCCCAACTGGGGCCGCGTCGTGATGGCCGTCGGCAAGTGCCAGGAGGACACGGACATCGCGCCCGACCGCGTCCGCGTCTCCTTCGGCGCGGTCGAGGTCTACCCGCCGGCCGGGGACGAGCAGGCCCGGCGCGCCGAGGTCGCCGACTACCTGAAGGCCGCCGACGAGGTCGTGATCGGGATCGACCTGGGCATCGCCGACGGCTCCTTCACCGTCTACGGCTGCGACCTGACCGAGGGGTACGTCCGCCTGAACGCGGAGTACACCACCTGAGCCCGGCCCGGCCGCGCGTCACCCCGGGCCGGTCAGCCGGCGGAAGCGCTCCGGCAGGGCCCGCAGCCAGGCCGCACGGTCCGCGGCGACCTCGCGCAGGCGCGCGTCGCCGCTGCGGGCCACGAGGTGGCCGAGGTAGCGCTCGTTGAACCGGGCGAACTCCTGGTGCAGGGTGCGCAGCACCGCGGCCACCTCCTCCGGCGCGGCCCCGGTGAGCCGGGCCAGCGGGACGGCGTACTGCTTCCAGCGGCCCTCCACCGCGGCGCGCAGCAGGGTGAGGAACTCCCCGTCGCGGTCGAGGATGCGGTACAGGGCGTCCGGGGCCAGGCCCAGCGCGTCGGCCAGCAGCAGGGTCTGGTGGTCCGAGCCGGGCCAGGGCCGGCCGGCCTCGGCCCGGGCGTAGTCCTCGGCCGCCATCCCGATGCGCACCGCGAGCCGCTCCCGGGTGAACTGCCGCGCCAGGCGGTGCTCGCGCAGGGTCCCGGGCCGCAGTGCCATGAGCACCGCGACCGGGCACCACAGGGCGTCGGCGAGGGCGAAGAGGTCGGTCTCCGAGGGGGCCGCCGCACCCGACTCCCAGGCCAGGACCGTCTGGGGTCCGCAGGGCAGGCCCAGTTGGGTGAGCTGCCCCGCCACCTGCTGCGGGGTCAGGCCGATGCGCTGCCGGGCGGCCCGGGCCTCGGCCGGGGAGAACGGGGGGAGGTCGGGATCCGGGTGCATGCCCGCGGTCACCGGGTCGCCGGGGCGTCCGGTTCGGCGAGGGCGTCCCAGTCGATCTCGTCGCGGGACCCGCGGGCGGTGAACCCGTGGAAGAACAGGTTGAGCAGGACGGCCGTGAGGCTGCCGAGGGTGATCCCGCTGCCGAGGACCGCCCGCAGTTCGACGGGCATCCGCTCGAAGAACGGGCCGACGACGGTCGGCAGCATGGCGGCGCCGAGGCTGACCGCCAGGATCAGGGCGTTGCGCTCCTCCTTGAGGTCGACCCGGGCGAGGATCTGGATGCCGACCGTGGCGACCATGCCGAACATCGCGACGGCCGCGCCGCCGAGCACCGGGTGCGGGATCGAGGCGACGACCGCGCCCGCCTTGGGCACGAGCCCCAGCGCGATCATGAAGATCCCCGCCGCGACCACGACGAACCGGCTGGTGACGCGGGTGATGCGGACGAGGCCGATGTTCTCGGCGAAGGCCACGTACGGGAAGGAGTTGAAAATGCCGCCCAGCACGGTCGAGACGCCGTCGGCGCGCAGGGCGCGGCTGACGGTCTCGCCGTCGACGTCCTGTCCGGTGATCTCGCCCATCGCGTACACGTCGCCGGTCGTCTCCACCGCCGTGATCATCATGACGACGACCATGGCCAGGACGGGGAAGAGCGAGAAGTGCGGCAGGCCGTAGTGGAAGGGCGTGCTGACGCCGAGCCAGTCCGCCTGGTCGACGGCCCCGAGGTCGGCGTCGCCGAGCAGCCAGGCGGCCAGGGTGCCCCCGACCAGCCCGAGCAGGACGGCGATGCTGCCGAGGAAGGGCCCGCCGAGCCGGGAGACGAGCAGGATGAACAGCAGGGTGCCGGCGGCGTACGCGAGGTGCGAGGGGTCGCCGTAGGCGGGGGTGCCGATGAGGCCGGCGCCGCCGCCGACGTCCTGGAGCGCGACGGGGATGAGGGTGACGCCGATGACGGTCAGCAGGGTGCCGGTCACGACGGGCGGGAAGTACGGGGCCAGCCGGCCGGCGAAGGGGGCCAGCAGGAAGGTCGCGATACCGGCGGTGATCACGGCGCCGTACACCACCAGCAGGCCTGCGGTGCCGCCCCCGGCGCCCTGGCCGATGGCGATCATCGGGGACACGGCCGTGAAGGTCGCGCCCTGGACGAGGGGCAGGCGGGAGCCGATCCGCCAGAAGCCCCAGGCCTGGATCACGGTGGCGATGCCGGCCGTGACCAGGTCGGCGTTGATGAGGTAGACGAGCTCCTGGCGGGAGAGCCCGAGGCTGCTGCCGAGGAGGACGGGGACGAGGACGGCTCCGGCGTAGAACGCGAGGACGTGCTGGAAGCCGTAGAGCGCGAGCCGGGGGAGCGGGAGGACCTCGTCGACGGGGTGCTCGGTCGTGCGGGGTCTGCGGCGCGAAGCCAGTGGTGCCATCTCTGCCTTGCCTTGAGGTAGGTGAATGAGAGGGCCTCGGAGGCGGGCGGGCGGCCGCGCGGATGGGGCGGGCGGAGCCGGCGGCCGACGGCACGGGATTGCCGGTGCACGGACGGTAGTCGAGGCGGAGCGGGCCGTTCCGGGCCCGGTCGGCACTGATCCTGGCGGACGCACCCACCGACACGCAAGGCCGCGGACAATGTTTTTGAAAGTAAAACCGGCGAGTAGCTTGCGATTCCACGGGTTTTCATGCGCGATCGCTGCGGATTTCGTAGCGCGCAGACCGTCGTGGGCGAGGTCGGATCAGCGCGGCCGGCGCTCGCCCTGGGCGATCTCGATGCTCGTGTGGAGGTCTCCGGCCGCGTCCACGGCCGACAGCGCCGACAGCGCCAGGCACGACAGCAGGGCACAGGCCGGGGCGAGCCCGGTCGCCCGCCGGCTGCGGGCGGAGCCCGCGGCGGACCCGTGCTCCAGCAGGGCGGCCACCCGGCGCGGGACCGGTCCCGCCGTCGCGGCCAGCGCGAGGCCGGGGCGCCCGTCGGAGCCGGGCGTACGGGCCGCCAGCGCGGCCTTGGCGATCGCACGGGCCGTCAGGTGCCGGTCCCCGACGGCGCGGGCGGCGTCCTCGTCGGCGCAGCGCTCCAGGGCGTACGCCAGCGGCTCGCGCAGCGCCCCGAGCGCCGGGTGGCACAGGGCGGCCAGCGTCATCACGGCGGTGTGGCGGTGGTGCCGTCCGCGCAGGTGCGAGCGTTCGTGGGCGAGCAGCGCCTCCCGCTCCCCGGGGGACAGGGCGCGCAGCATCCCGGCGGTCACCACGATCCGGCCCGGGCGGCCGGGCAGGGCGTACGCGTCGGGGGCCTCGTCGGGCAGGACCAGCAGCTCGCTGCGGGCGCCGGCCGCCAGCCGCTGGGCGCGCAGCAGTTGGGCGCGGTGCCGCAGCAGCCCCCGGACCAGCAGGCCCGTGCACAGCAGGAGCAGGACCAGGGCGACGCACGCGGCGGCGACCGCCGGGGCGCCGGGCGGGACCGCCGGGTGCGGGGTGAGCGGGGTGAGGAGCCGGCCGACCTCGGCGACGGCGGGCACGTGCGTGGCGCCGGGGACGACGAGCAGGGCGAGTGCGGCGGTGCTGCCCGCCGCGAGGCCGGCGGCGGTGAGGGCCAGCACCCGCACCGCCTGCCGCGGCGCGAGGCGGGAGACCAGTCGGCGGGCCGCCGGCCCCGCCAGGAACGGCAGGAGCAGGGGCAGCCACACCGTGTAGATCACGCCGGGCCGCCCTCGGCGTCCAGGAGCGCCCGCAGAATCCTTTCGTCTTCCTCGCTGAGCTTGGACACGAAGCGGCTCAGGACCGCGCCGCGGTCCTCGTTGCGCTCCAGTTCCGAGTGCATGCGGCGCGCGGTCAGGCCGGAGGCGTCCTCCGTGGGGAGGTAGGCGAAGCCCCGGCCCGAGCGGGTGCGGGTGACCGTGCCCTTGTCGTACAGGCGGGTCAGGATCGTCGTGACGGTCGTCCGCGCGTGCGAGGTGTTCAGCGCCTCCTGGACCTGGCCCGGCGTCATGGGGCCGCCGGCCGCCCAGAGGGTCGCCAGGACACTCGCCTCGAGCTCGCCCGGCGGCCGCCGATCCGCGTTCGCGTCACCCATGGGAACGATCCTCCGCACGTCGTGCATCGACAGGACTGCAGTCGACCGGGGCGCCGCTGCCCCGGTCCGCCCCTCACACTAAGGGAGCGGCACGTGATCGTCGCCACCCCGAACGGGGATGTGGCGCCGGTGCGTTCGCGGGCCGTCAGCCGTTGGTGTTGAGGAAGCCGATCACGACCGCGCCCCACCAGCACGCCTGGGATATGAGGGCGGTCGCCCCGCCCCAGGCCAGCCTGCCGCGGCCGACCTGGCCGCCGGAGGCTTCCAGGCGGCGGCCGAGCAGCCCCGCCTGGAGGCCGTTGAGGGTCAGGGCCAGGACGAGGCCCAGCTTGACCAGGGTCACGGGGGAGCCGAGGTCGGGGTGGAGCAGCATCCCGCTGGCGACGAGGCCGCCCAGCCCGGCCCAGATCGGCACGTGCAGGCGCGAGGTGGCCGCGAGGACCTCCTCGAAGGAGCAGCGGCGGGTGGCCCACAGCAGGCCGTAGTAGTCCGCGGAGAGCACGGCGCCGAAGCCCAGCACCAGCGACGCGAGGTGGACGAAGAGCGCGGCGGTGTGCAGGGACTGGTCGGTCTGGACGTGGCTGGAGCACCACAGGGCGCCGGTCAGCACGACCACCGCCACCAGGGCCGCGGCCGACACCGTCCACCAGGAGTCGTACAGGCGGACGGGCCGCGACGACGGCAGGGCGCGGGTGGCCCGGCCCGGGGCGGGGCTGGAAGCGACCGGGGACAGCATGGCAGGAGGGCTCCGGAGACGAAACGGGCGGGAGCGGGGTCCGAAGCGGAATCCCGCGGCAGCAGTGAGCGAGGTAAGGCTTACCTAAAAATTCCCGCAGGTCAATGTCAGGGCCGGAGCGCGAGACGGGTCCCTCGTTGCCACGCGGCGGTAGCCACCGGCTCCGTCCCGTCGCGGGCGGCCGGCGGGTCCGTGGCGCCGCAGGAGCAGGCCGGCCGTTGCGGCGAGAGCCCGGCCGGCGGCCCCGGCCAGATCCGGGAGGCCCCCGAGGCCCGCCGCCCGGAACGGCACCCGGGCGGCGGGCCGCTGGGTACAGGGCGAGGAACGACAGCAGTGCGCGCTGAGGCGGCGGCGCCGATGATGCGGCCAGGCCCGGCCGGGCCAGCCCATGTGCCGCGGACCGGCGCGCAGTTGAGGCCCGCCTTGACGGCGGGGGAGGCGTCCTGGCCCAGCCGGTCCAGGCCTGGCCGCGGCCCGGGGTGTGAAAGCGGAACGGGAATCACAAATTCCGGATCCGGGCGCGGAAGCGGAACCGGAACGGGGGCCGATGCCGGGGCCGCCCCCGGGCCGGGAACCCGATCCGGTGCCGCGGCCCGGCCCCGGCCCGACTCGGGCCGGGGCCGCGCTGCGTTCGGCCCGGGCCGCCGCCGTGGCGATGCGGTTGCCGACGGAGGTGATCAGGCCCACGCCCATCGGGCGCACCTGGGCGGCGCCCGGCGGGCGGCTCACCGGGTTCCGCGCAGGCGGAGCTTGGCGAGCAGCTCCTCCGCGGTCCCGCGCTCGTCGCGTCCTGCGCCGACGACACCGTCCGCCTGGCCCCGCCCGCCCCCGCAGGCGCACCGCAGCGGGACCCGCTCCGGCGTCCGGTCCCGCGGGGCCTGCGCCTCGAACGGGGGTCGGCCACCGTGATCGTCACCCACCGGGAACCGGCTCACCTCGTACGACCGGCGAACCGCCCGCATCCCGCGCACCCGCCGCCCGCCGGGGAGGCGACCGCAGCGCGCGCCGGCCGGCGAAAGGCCGAACGCGGGACCGCCTCCGCTACCGGCGGCGCGGCCGGATCACACGGGAAGACCGGTCGGCCCCTTGATCCGCTTCATGATGATCTGCGAGTTGACCTCGGTGACCCCCGACAGTGCGGTCAGCTTCTCGATCCACAGCCGCTCGTACGCGCGCAGGTCGGCGACGGCGATGCGCAGCAGGCAGCCGGGGCTGCCGAACAGCCGGTAGGCCTCGATGACGTCGGGGATGTCCTGGAGGGCCGCCTCGAAGGCCTCGACGGCCTCGCGGTCGCGGCGCACCTCGACGGAGACCAGCACCTCGAAGCTGCGGCCCACGGCGTCGGGGTCGATCACCGCCCGGTAGCCCTGGATCACCCCGTCCTGCTCCAGCTGGCGCACGCGGCGCATGCAGGGGGAGGGGGTGAGGCCCACCCGCTGGGCGAGCTCCTGGTTGCTGAGTCGGCCGTCGGCTTGAAGCTCGCGCAAGATTTCGCGATCGATGGCATCCATGACGCAATCATCCACCACGGAACGGGCCGGAATCCGTCAAACCGGCAATCGAATTGCGCGTGGAAGTCCCTATCATTGCTGACTTCAGCACATCAGTACATCTGTACGAGGTATCACCCGTACGTGAGGAAGGGCGGCCATGGGGCGGATCGTCGTCATCAGCACCGGCGGCACGATTGCCAGCCGCTGGCAGGGCAACGGCTTCGCGGCCGACGCCGACGGACGCGAGGTCATGGCCACCGCGCCGCTGCCCGAGGGCACCACCGTCGAGGTGGTCGACCTGTTCCGGGTCAACAGCCCCCGGCTGACCACCGCCCACCAGCTGACCCTGCTGCGCACCGTGCACGAGGTGCTCGCCGACCCCGGCGTCGACGGCATCGTCGTCACCCACGGCACCGACACCCTGGAGGAGTCGGCCTTCCTGGTCGACCTCCACCACCACGACGAGCGCAGCGTCGTCTTCACCGGCGCCCAGCTGCCCATGGGCACCGCCGAGGGCGACGGTCCGGGCAACCTGTACGACGCCCTGCTCACCGCGGCCACCACCCGCGGCCTCGGCGTCCTGATCAGCTTCGCCGGGCGCGTGCACGCGGCCCGCGGCACCGTCAAGACCCAGGCCGTCGCCCTGGACGCCTTCGCCGACCCCTCCCGCGAACTCCTCGGCAAGATCGGCTTCGGCAAGGTCACCCTGCTGCGCACGCCCCGGCGCCCCCAGCCGCTGCCGGTGCCGGCGATGCCGGAGGTGCCGCCGCGGGTCGACATGGTGATGCACCACGCCGACGGCGACGCGGTGCTCTTCGAGGCCGCGGTGGCGGCAGGGGCCCGCGGCATCGTCCTGATCGGCACCGGGGCGGGCAACGCCACCCCGGAGATCGTGGACGCGGTCCGCGCGGCGGTGGAGCGCGGCGTCCTGGTGGCCCTCACCACCCGGGTCGCGGCCGGCCCGGTCACCGAGATCTACACGCACGGCGGTGCGGTGGACCTGGTCGCGGCGGGCGCCGTCCCGACGGGCACCCTGCGCGCCGGCCAGGCCCGCATCGCGGTCCTGTCGGCCCTGCTGGCCACCGACGACACCGCGGAGCGCCTCCGCATCCTGCGGGAGTCCCTCACCCCGGCGGAACGGGAAGCCCTGGTCGAGGCGTAGCGGCCTGGGCCAAAGCCCGGCGGAGCCGGACCCGGGCGCCTAGGATCCCCGCAACGGACTCGACGTTGCGGGGGGATGCATGGAGCCCGGGATCATAGGAACCCGATTGGCCTCGGCGGCCATCGGACCCCTGGTCAAGAGGCTGTTCATGGCCGAGGGCAGCGGAGCCGGCCTGGTCGACAAGCCGATCCGGATCTCGGGCCACGTCTCCTTCAGGGGCGAGAAGCGGTCCCTGTCGGAGTCCGACCTGAGCACCCTGTCCGCCAAGCTGGTCCGCCAGGCGCTCCGCACGGGCGGCGAGCAGCCCATCGCCGCGGACGAGCAACAGGCGGTCGCCGACGCCCTCGCCCACACCCTCCACGCCCTCGGCGACCTGACGCTGACGGACCTGGAGGGCGTACGGCTCGGCGCCACAGCCTTCGCCAAGGAGCTGAGGCGGGCCGCCGGCCGCCCCGAGCGCCACCTGAGCGCCGACGCCACCCACTTCTACGAGCGCCTCCTCGACGCCGCCTGCCTGCACATCCTGCACTTCTTCACGCAGCGCTCGACGTTCGTCGCCCACACGCTGGTCCAGCAGACGCGCGACCTCGCCGAACTGACCGCCAGGGTCGACGAGCTGATCCGCCGCAACCCCCTGCCCGGCACCGAGGACGCCGCCTTCGAGCAGCAGTACCTGCCGTACATGACCCAGAAGCACGGCAAGCTGACGATCTACGGGATCGACCTCGGCAATTCGCCGAAGCGGTGGCCGCTGGACGTGGCCTACCTGAGCCTCGAGGCGACGTCGACCCGGCTCACGTGGGACGACCGGGCGTCCCGGCAGCTGCTGAAGAAACGCCTCCAGAAGGTGCAGCCGTTCCTGGACGGGTCCGAGCCGCAGTACGAGGTCAAGGACCAGGTGCCATGGATGACCGAGGAGCCGTGGGTGCTCCGGGTTCTGCCGCAGTCGGCCGATCAGGCCCTGGCCGGACATCCCCGCGTCCTGCTGCGCGGCGAGGCCGGCTCGGGCAAGACCACACTCGTGCAGTGGCTCGCCGTCTCCGCCGCCCGCCAGGACCTCACCCCGCAGATGGCGTACCTGGAGGACCGCATCCCGTTCGTCCTGCCGCTGCGCACCCTGACCCGCCACGGCGAACGGCTCCCCGGACCGCGGGACTTCCTGACCGCAGCGGGCTGCGCGCTCGGCGGGGCCCAGCCGGACGGCTGGGCCCACCGCGTCCTCGCCGCCGGACGGGGCCTGGTCCTCGTGGACGGCATCGACGAGATCCCCGACCGGGAGCGGGAACGGGCCCGCAGCTGGCTGCGGGACCTGATGGACACGTACGGCGGCGACAACCGCTGGCTCGTCACCTCCCGCCCCTCCGCCGTCGGAGCGGACTGGCTCACCGAGGACGGCTTCACCGAGCTGACGCTCTCCGCCATGGGGCCCGCCGAGATCGCCACGTTCATCAGGCGCTGGCACGAGGCGGCGCGCACCGGCGCGGAGGACGACGCCGACCTCCAGGCCTACGAGGCCCAGCTGCTCGCCGCCGTACGCACCAAGCCCGACCTCGGCCGGCTGGCCACCAACCCCCTGATGTGCGGGCTGATCTGCGCCCTGCACCGGGACCGCCGCGGCTACCTCCCGCACGGCCGCAAGGACCTCTACGAGGCCGCGCTCTCCATGCTGCTCAGCCGCCGCGACCGCGAGCGCGACATGCGCGGCCCGGACCTCAGGGAGGAACCGCAGCTCGAACTGCTCCAGCGGCTCGCGTACTGGCTGATCCGGAACGGCCGGACGGAGATGGACCGCTCCCGGGCGCAGGACATCATCGCCCGGGCCCTACCCGCTGTTCCCGAAGCAGCGGCTCTGGGCGAAGCGCCGGCGGTCTTCGACCACTTCCTCCAGCGCAGCGGCCTCCTCCGTGAACCGGCGCCCGACACCGTGGACTTCATCCACCGCACCTTCCAGGACTACCTGGGAGCCCGGGCTGCTGTGGAGGAGGGCGACTTCGGGCTGCTCACGGACCACGCCGCCGACGACCAGTGGGAGGACGTGATCCGGATGGCGGTCGCGCTCGCCCGGCCCGGTGAGCGCGTCCGGCTCTTCCGCGACCTGCTCGCCCAGGGGGACCGGTCCACCGACCGGCGCACACAGGTGCGCATCTACCTCCTGGCCGCGGCCTGCCTGGAACACGCCACCACCCTCGACCCCGAGGTGCGGTCTGCCGTGGAGGAGCGCACCACCACCCTTGTCCCGCCGCGGAACGAGCAGGAGGCGCGCGCCCTGGCGGAGGTCGGCCCGCTGATCCTGGGCCTCCTCCCCGGCCCGGAGGAGCTCGACGACGAGGCCGCGTACCACGTGGTGATCGCGGCCTCGCACGTCAAGTCGGAAGCCGCGGTCACCTTCCTCGCCCGGTTCGTCGGGCATCCCTTCCTGCCGGTCCGCTCCCAGCTCATGTGGGCCTGGTCCCGGTTCGACCGCGCGGACTACGCCGACGAGGTCATCGCACGCCTGGACCCGACCGATCTCCGTTACACCGTCGGTTCCGACGAACAGCTCCGCCACCTGGAGCGCCTGGAACTCCGACCGGACTGCCTGGACGTCAGGAGCGGAGTTTCGGGGCAGGCGCTGGAGGCGTTCCTCGGCAGGTACAGCCTCAAGGAGGTCGATCTCACGCGTGCCACCTTGTCCGATCTGAGCTTTCTGGCGGGGCAGTCCGCCTTGGAGTCCCTGACCGTCAGCGACTGCGCGAGCCTGACGGATCTTTCCGCGATCAGCAGCCTGCCGATCCGATGGCTGGTCATCACGCACCCCGGCCCGAATCTCGATCTGCGTCCCGTCACACGGATGCCGGAGCTGCGATCCCTCGTCCTCCACGGTCCCGCCGCCGTGCGCTGGTCCGCGGAGAACCTTCCCCTGGGTGCCCCCCTGACCGAACTGGTGGTCTCGGGCGAGGTGCGTCCCGCGCATGCGCTCAAGGGTCTCGGAAAGCTGGCCGACCTTGGTGTCCTGGACCTCAACCCTGCATCGAGTCCGGCCTCGGCCGCCGACTGGCTTGAGATCCTGGCCCTGCCCCTCTTCGAGCTCAGGGTGTCCGCCTCCTCGATCGAGACGCTTCCGGCCGAGGTGGTGCTGCCCGGTGTCGAGAGGCTGGCCCTCTGGGGCGGAGAAGGGGAACGGGCGATCCAGGCGGCCGTCCGCCGCCTGCCCTCGGCCTTCCTCGCACTGCAGGAGCTCCACTTGGCCGGGGACTTCAGCGCCGACGGGAACATCGACCTTGCACCGCTTGCCGGGCTGACCGGACTTCGGACGATCCAAGTCGAGACCGGCCCCGACCGCATCCGCGGTGCCGACGCACTCCCGCCGCAGGTGCGTGTGTACGCCGGGCCAGGCAAATCCAGCCCGCGCGGCGCTTGAGCGCACCGGGCGCGCAGCGCCCGGGCCTTACGGCCCCCACCGGGGGCATCCCAGCCCCACCGGCGCCATCCCAGCCCCGCCGGGGGGCATCCCAGCCCCGCCGGCGTTTGAGGCGAACGGGGTCCGGGGCGGAGCCCCGATCTTTGAGCCCCGCCGGCGATTGAGGCGGAGCGGGGCCCGGGGCCGCAGGCCACGGTTTCGGGAAGGGGCGGGGTGGGGAAACGGCTCCGCGCAGCGGCACACAGGCCGCCGGCCGGGCTCAGCGGCAGGCCCGGCGCGGAAGGCACGGCCGGAGCGGCACAAGGCCACCCCGGCCGGGGCATCCGCTAAGCCCGGCCGAACGCGGCCAGTATGTGGTCCGCCGCGAGGGTCGGGGTCAGGGAGCCCTCCCTGACGCGGGCCTCCAGGGCCGGGGCCAGGTCCCGTACCGCCGGATCCGCCCGCAGCCGCTCCAGCAGCTCGTCGCGGACCATCGACCAGGTCCACTCCACCTGCTGCGCAGCCCGCTTCGCGGCGAGCCGGCCGCCCGCCTCCAGCAGCCGGCGGTGTTGCTCCAGCCGGTTCCACACCTCGTCCAGGCCGCTGGACTCCCGCGCGCTGCACGTCAGCACCGGCGGCGTCCACGCGGCGTCCACGGGGTGCATCAGCCGCAGCGCGCCCGACAGTTCGCGGGCGGCGGCCTTGGCGTCGCGCTCGTGCGGGCCGTCGGCCTTGTTCACGGCCAGGACGTCCGCCAGTTCCAGGACGCCCTTCTTGATGCCCTGGAGCTGGTCGCCCGTACGCGCGAGGGACAGCAGCAGGAAGGAGTCCACCATCCCGGCCACCGTCGTCTCCGACTGCCCGACGCCGACCGTCTCGACGAGGACGACGTCGTAGCCCGCCGCCTCCATCACGATCATCGACTCGCGGGTGGCCTTGGCGACCCCGCCCAGCGTCCCCGCCGAAGGGGAGGGCCGTACGAACGCGGCCGGGTCCACCGACAGCCGCTCCATCCGCGTCTTGTCGCCGAGGATGGAGCCGCCCGTACGGGTCGAGGACGGGTCCACGGCGAGGACCGCCACCCGGTGCCCCAACCCGGTCAGCATGGTGCCGAAGGCGTCGATGAACGTGGACTTGCCCACGCCCGGCACCCCGCTGATCCCGATCCGCCGGGCCCGCCCGGCGTGCGGGAGCAGCTCCGTCAGCAGGGTCTGCGCCAGCGACCGGTGTGCGGGCAGGGTGGACTCGACGAGCGTGATCGCACGCGCGATGAACGCGCGCTTCCCGTCGAGCACCCCCTTCGCATAGGCCTCGATGTCGATCTTCGGCACCGGCCCCCGCCTACAGCTCGTGGCCCAGATCCGCGGCCAGCCGCGTCACCAGGTCGTGGGCCGCGTCGGGGATGACCGTGCCGGGCGGGAACACCGCCGCCGCGCCCATCTCCAGCAGGGTGGGGACATCGGCCGGCGGGATGACACCGCCCACCACGATCATGATGTCCTCACGGCCCTCCTCCGCGAGCTGCTCGCGCAGCGCGGGGACGAGGGTCAGGTGGCCGGCCGCCAGCGACGACACGCCCACCACGTGGACGTCCGCCTCGACGGCCTGGCGGGCCACCTCCGCCGGGGTCTGGAACAGCGGGCCGACGTCGACGTCGAAGCCCAGGTCGGCGAAGGCCGTGGCGATCACCTTCTGGCCGCGGTCGTGGCCGTCCTGGCCCATCTTGGCGACCAGCACGCGCGGACGGCGGCCCTCCGCCTCCTCGAACCGGTCGACCAGCGCACGGGTGCGCTCCACGGACGGGGACTCGCCTGCTTCGGTGCGGTACACACCGGAGATCGTACGGATCTGGCTCGCGTGCCGCCCGTACACCTTCTCCAGTGCGTCGGAGATCTCACCGACGGTGGCCTTGGCCCGGGCCGCGTCCACCGCGAGGGCGAGCAGGTTGCCCTCCAGGCCCCGGCCCGCGCCGCGCTCGGCGGCGTTCGTCAGCGCCCGCAGCGCGTCCTGGCAGACCGCCTCGTCGCGCTCCTCGCGCAGCCGCCGCAGCTTGTCGATCTGCTGCGCGCGCACCGCCGAGTTGTCGACCTTCAGGACCTCGATCTGCTCGTCGCTGTCCACGCGGTACTTGTTCACTCCGATCACCGGCTGGCGCCCGGAGTCGATCCGCGCCTGCGTACGGGCCGCGGCCTCCTCCACGCGCAGCTTGGGGATGCCCGCGTCGATGGCCTGCGCCATGCCGCCGGCCGCCTCGACCTCCTGGATGTGCTGCCAGGCCCGGCGCGCCAGGTCGTACGTCAGCTTCTCGACGTACGCGCTGCCGCCCCACGGGTCGATCGACCGGCAGGTCCCCGACTCCTGCTGGAGCAGCAGCTGGGTGTTGCGGGCGATGCGCGCGGAGAAGTCCGTCGGCAGGGCGAGGGCCTCGTCGAGGGCGTTGGTGTGCAGCGACTGGGTGTGGCCCTGGGTCGCGGCCATCGCCTCGATGCAGGTGCGCGTGACGTTGTTGAAGACGTCCTGGGCGGTCAGCGACCAGCCGGAGGTCTGCGAGTGCGTGCGCAGCGACAGCGACTTGGTGTTCTTCGGGTCGAACTGCTTGACGAGCTTCGCCCACAGCAGGCGCGCGGCGCGCAGCTTGGCGACCTCCATGAAGAAGTTCATGCCGATCGCCCAGAAGAAGGACAGGCGCGGCGCGAACGCGTCCACGTCCAGGCCCGCTTCCTGCCCCGCCCGCAGGTACTCCACGCCGTCGGCGAGGGTGTACGCCAGCTCCAGGTCGGCCGTGGCCCCGGCCTCCTGGATGTGGTAGCCGGAGATGGAGATGGAGTTGTACCGCGGCATCTTCTGCGAGGTGAAGGAGAAGATGTCCGAGATGATCCGCATCGACGGCTTCGGCGGGTAGATGTAGGTGTTGCGGACCATGAACTCCTTGAGGATGTCGTTCTGGATGGTCCCGGCGAGCTTGTCGGGGGAGACGCCCTGCTCCTCCGCCGCCACGATGTAGAGGGCGAGGACCGGCAGCACCGCGCCGTTCATCGTCATCGACACCGACATCCTGTCCAGCGGGATGCCGTCGAACAGCTGGCGCATGTCGTAGATCGAGTCGATCGCCACGCCCGCCATGCCGACGTCGCCGGTGACGCGCGGGTGGTCGCTGTCGTAGCCGCGGTGCGTCGGCAGGTCGAAGGCGACCGACAGGCCCTTCTGGCCGGCCGCGAGGTTGCGCCGGTAGAAGGCGTTCGACTCCTCGGCCGTGGAGAAGCCCGCGTACTGGCGGATCGTCCAGGGCTGGTTGACGTACATGGTCGGGTACGGGCCGCGCAGGTACGGGGCCACGCCCGGGTACGTCTGCAGGAAGTCCAGGCCCTCCAGGTCCCGCCCCGTGTACAGCGGCTGCACGCCGATGCCCTCGGGCGTCTCCCACACCAGGTCCCCGGCGGCCGTGCCGGTGGACTCCTTGACGGCGCTGCGCCACTGGTCCTCGGAGGCGGCCGCCGCGGCGCCGCGCAGCGGGAGGGCGGAGAAATCGGGGATTGCGGGGACTGCGGTGCCGCTCACTGCGCGACTCCCATCCGGTCGAGGACGTTGGACAGCACCGCGACCGCGTCGCAGCCGGCGAAGACGTACTCGTCGGCGGCGCCGGCCGCCGTGCCGGGCCTGCCCGCCAGGAAGACGGTGGTCGCACCCGCCGAGCGCAGCGCCGCGGCGACCGCCTCGGCCTGCTCCTCGTACAGGGTGTCGCTGGAGCACAGCACGGCCATGCCGTCCGCGCCGCTCGCCGCGTACGCCGCGGCGGCCGTGTCGGCGTCCACGGACACCGGGTCGTGGACCGGCTGGATGCCGCCCGCCTGGAACAGGTTCGCGGCGAAGGTGGCGCGCGCGGTGTGCGCGGCGGCCGTGCCGAGTGCCGCGAGGAAGATCCGCGGGCGTGCCCCGGTGGCCTCCAGGTGGCGGTCGCTGCGGGCGCGCAGCGCCTCGTACGCCTCGTCGCGCCGTACGCGCGGCAGCCCGCCGGAGGGCGCGGCCGGGGCGGCCTCGCGCTCGGGCAGCTGCTCGGTCAGCAGCGGGAACTCGCTCACGCCGGTGATGGGTTCGCGGCGCTTGGCCAGCTTCGCGGAGCGCTCGGCCCAGGTGGCGGCGAGCCGCTCGGCGACCAGGCCCGAGCGCAGGGCGGCGGGCAGGCCGCCGGCTCCTTCGAGGGTCTGGAAGAACGCCCAGGCGGCCTCGGCCAGTTCGGAGGTGAGCCGCTCCACGTAGTAGGAGCCGCCGGCCGGGTCGATGACGCGGGCCAGGTGCGACTCCTCCAGCAGGATCGAGGAGGTGTTGCGGGCGATGCGGCGCGAGAACGCGTCCGGCAGGCCCAGCTCGTGGTCGAAGGGGAGCACGGTGACCGCGTCCGCCCCGCCCACGCCCGCCGCCATGCAGGCGACGGTGGTGCGCAGCATGTTCACCCACGGGTCGCGGCGGGTCATCATCACCGGCGAGGTGACGGCGTGCTGGCGCTGGGCGCCCGCGGCGGGTGCTCCGCAGGCCTCGGCGACGCGGGCCCACAGCAGCCGGGCGGCGCGCAGCTTGGCGATGGTCAGGAACTGGTCGGCGGTCGCCGCGTAGCGGAACTCCAGCTGCCCGAGGGCGGCTTCGATGCCGAGCCCGGCCGCGGTCAGGGCGCGCAGGTAGGCGACGCCGGTGGCCAGCGACAGGCCGAGCTCCTCGGCGGCCGAGCCGCCCGCCTCGTGGTACGGCAGCGCGTCCACGGACAGGGCGCGCACGCCCGGCCAGTGGGCGGCCGCTTCCTGCGCGAGGGCGACGGCGGCTTCGAGTCCGCCGTCGGGGTCGGTGCCGGCTCCGGCTTCGGCGGCCCGGCCCGTGCGGGCCTCGTGGCCCAGCGGGTCGGCGCCCAGGACGGCGCGGGCCTCCTCGGGGGCCACGCCCCGCTCGGCGTACAGGGCCAGCAGGGCGCGGCCGGCTGCCGCGAACTCGGCTCCGGCGTCGAGGGCGAGGGGGGCGAGGTCGAGGTAGACGCCGTCCAGGGCCTTCGACAGGGCCTCGACGGGCAGCCCGCCCGGGCCCAGGGCCAGCCACAGGGAGGTGACGCCGTTCTCCAGGTCGGCGAGGACGGCCTCGTTCACCCGCGCGGGGTCGGTGCCGAGGTGTCGCTGGCGCACGTCCCAGCCGGCGGCGGAGGTGCCGGCGGGCGTGCCGCCCCGTACGAACGGGGCGAACCCGGGGAATCCGGTGTCGGCGGGCGTTTCGGGCGTGGTGTACAGCGGGCGGGTGATGAGCCCGTCCTCGAGCTTCGTGGACAACGCGTCTTCCGCGGCCTCGCCGGATGCGTCCTTGCCGGACTTGCGCAGTACGCCCTCTACCAGGCGCTGCCACTGCTCATGCGTCGCGTCAGGGAACTCGGCGGCCAGGGAGAGCCCGTCATCAGGCAGGACCGTCATGGCTCGAATGCTAGGGGGGTCACCTTGTGAACGACCATAAGCACCGCATGTGATCTCGCCCTCTCATGTGAGACCGGAGGGGGCACGGACGAGCGGGGCCGGGACGCGTCGAACAGCCGGTCGAGGAACTGCCGCCGCTGCCCGGCCGGGACTCCTGCCGCCTCGCGGATCCGCACCGCACACGAGGGGCCCGGAACGGGCGCGCAGCCGGGGCGGCGAAGGGCGGCGAGGGGCGGTGCGTGGCGGGCCCGTTGCGAGGGCATGAAATCCGGCCACGGTTTCCAGCCGCTCGCGGTGGCTGCGCGGGCGGCCGGGTGGGCTCGAAAAGGGCAGGTCAGAGGGGGTGCGGGGCGTCCCGGGGAAGTCCGGGCGAGGGGCGGCCGAGCCGGTGGCGCGGGGATTGACCGGCGGCGGGGGCGCTGACAGGCTCCGGGGCATGTCCGCGAACGAGCTTTCCGCCTCGCGGCTCCACACCCCCGGCCGCTCCTGTACGGCGCCGGGTACGTGTCCGGGCCGCTGTCCGGCCCCGCGCCGCGCCTGAGCCCTTCCCGCGCGCCCCTTCCCCGGCCCCGGGTACGCCGGTTCGCCGGTCGCCGGTCGCCGGTCGCCGGTTGCCGGTCGCCGGTCGCCGGTCGTCCGGCGCCGGTCCGCCGGTCCGCCGGTCGTCGGCGCCGGTGTCCGGTCCGCCGGTCCGTCGGCTCCCGGTCTCCGTTCCGCCGTCCTCCGTTCCCGGTCCGCCGGCCGGGGCTCCGGTGCCTCGGCCTCCGTTCCCGCGGCGTCCTGGCGTCCCCGGCCTCCCGGCCTCCCGGCGCCGCCCGGCCGACCGGGTGATCCCGTCCCCCGGCTTCTTCGGGGACGCCCGCAGCCGTCCCCGCATCCCCGATCCCGCATCCCCGATCCCGCACCCCGGGCGTCCTCGGCGTGAGCTCCGGCGTCGCCGTCCGCCGCCGCCCGGCCCGATTCCCCGTACGCCCCTCTCGTCCATGTACTCCATCTCCTCCACGTCCTCCATGTCCTGCGCTGCCGAAACCGGCCCGCCCGCCCCCGCACTGACGTACTGACCAGGGAGTCCCCATGACCACCTCCACCGCCCCCGCTGCCGCCGCCACCGTCGTGACGAGGATCGGCGGCCGGATCGGCGCCGAGATCTCCGGCGTGCGCCTCGGCGGCGACCTCGCCCCCGAGACCGTCGCCGAGATCCGCGCCGCGCTGCTCGCCCACAAGGTCGTCTTCTTCCGCGGACAGGAGCACCTCGACGAGGCCGCCCACGAGGCCTTCGCCGAGCTCCTCGGCACGCCGGTCGCGCACCCCACCGTGCCCTCCGCCGACGGGCGCTACGCCCTCGGCATCGACTCCGAGCACGGCGCCCGCGCCAACCAGTGGCACACGGACGTCACCTTCGTGCCGGCCTACCCCGCCTTCTCGATCCTCAGGGCCGTCACCATCCCCCCGTACGGCGGCAACACCCTCTGGGCCAACACCGCCGCCGCCTACGCCGGCCTGCCCGCACCGCTGCGGGCGCTCGCCGACGGCCTGCGCGCCGTCCACTCCAACGCCTACGACTACGCCGCGCTCAAGCCTGACGCCCTGCCCGAGGCGCTCGCCCAGTTCCGCGAGGTGTTCACCTCGACCGCCTTCCTCACCGAGCACCCCGTGGTACGCGTCCACCCCGAGACCGGCGAACGCACCCTCCTGCTCGGCAACTTCGTCCAGCGCATCGCCGGCCTCACCGGCCGCGACTCCCGGGCACTGGTCGACCTGTTCCAGGCGCACATCGAGAGCCCCGAGAACACCGTCCGCTGGCAGTGGCGGGTGGGCGACGTCGCGATCTGGGACAACCGCGCCACCCAGCACTACGGGGTCGACGACTCCGACGACCACGAGCGCACGCTGCGCCGGGTCACCGTCGACGGCGACGTCCCGGTCGGTCCGGACGGCGTCCCGTCGCGGCTGCTGAGCCCCGAGACCATCCCGGCCCCGTCCTTCGGGATCCCCTCGGGCGCCTCCACGGCCACCGTCTGATCAAGGAGCCTTTCCGTGCCCACCCTTCTCGCCGTCTCCGGCAGCCCCTCTGCGCACTCCCGCACCGCCGTCGTCGCCGACCACGTGCTGCGCCGGCTCTCCCACGCCGGCTTCGACACCGCCCACCTCGCCGTCCGCGAGCTGCCCGCCGCCGATCTGCTCGCCGCCCGGCGCGGCGAGCCCGAGCTGCGCCGGGCCCTGGAGGCGGTGGCCCAGGCGGACGGGGTCATCGTCGCGACCCCGGTCTACAAGGCCTCGTACACCGGTCTGCTGAAGGCCTTCCTCGACGTGCTGCCCCAGGACGGGCTGGCCGGGAAGACGGTTCTGCCCCTGGCCACCGGCGGCAGCCTCGCCCACGTCCTGACCCTCGACTACGCCCTGCGCCCGGTCCTCGCCGCCCTCGGCGCCCGGCACGTCACCGCCGGGCGGTTCGTCCTCGACTCCTCCGTCGAGCGCGGCTCCGGCCCGGACCGGCTGCGGCCCGAGGCGGAGCTCGACCTCTTCCACGCCGTCGACGAGTTCGCCGCAGCAGTCCGCGCCGCCGCCGCGCCCGAGCCCGTCCCCGCCCTCGCCCCGTAACGAACGACAAGGAACAGCAGCCATGTCCGCAGTCCTCACGCCCCCGTCCCGACGCCAGTTCCTGACCCTCCTCGGCATCTCGGCGGCCGCGGTGAGCTGCGGCACGGCCACCGCCGGTTCCGGATCCGGCCCCTCCGGCAGCCAGGTCACCACACTCAAGTACCAGGGCAGCGTCGGGGCGGTCACCCTCCCCGAACTTGCCGCCGACCTCGGCTACCTCGGCGACCTGAAGCTGGAGTGGGTCGGCAACACCATCAGCGGGCCCCAGGACATCCAGTCCGCCGCCACCGGCCAGATCCACTTCGGCGGCGCCTTCAACGGCGCCATCATCAAACTCGCCGCCGGCAAGGCCCCCATCAAGGCCGTCATCTCCTACTACGGCGTCGACGAGTACGCGTACAGCGGCTACTACGTGCTGGAGGACAGCCCGATCCGCTCCGCCCGCGACCTGCTCGGCAAGAAGGTCGGCATGAACACCCTGGGCGCGCACTCCCAGGCCCTCCTGGACATCTACCTCGGCCGGGGCGGCCTCTCCAAGGCCGACGCCGCCAAGGTCGAGGCCCTCGTCGTACCGCCCGTCAACACCGAGCAGGTGCTGCGCCAGAAGCAGATCGACGTGGGCGTGCTCGGCGGCGTCCTGCGCGACAAGGCGCTCGCCGCCGGCGGGATACGCCCCCTGTTCAGCGACTACGACCTGCTCGGCCGGTTCAGCGCCGGCTCGTACGTCATGACCCAGCGGTTCATCAAGGAGAACCCGGACACCGTCCGCACCTTCACCACCGGGGTCGCCAAGGCCATCGAATGGTCGCGCAGCACCCCGCGCGAGGAGGTGATCGCCCGCATGACCGAGATCATCAAGAAGCGCGGCCGCAACGAGGACACCGCGACCCTCCAGTACTGGCGCTCGTACGGGGTCGGCGAGACGGGCGGCCGGATCCAGGACAAGGAGTTCCAGCTCTGGCTGGACTGGCTCGCCGACCGCGGGGAGCTCAAGCCCGGCCGGCTGAAGGCCGCCGACCTCTACACGAACGAGTTCAACGGCTACGGGAAGGGCTGAACCGGCATGGCGAAGATCGAGTTCCGATCGGTGACGAAGACCTTCCCCACCAAGGACAGGAAGCAGGGGGAGTTCACCGCACTCGACGGGATCGACCTGGAGATCGAGGCGGGGGAGTTCCTCGTGGTCGTGGGCCCCAGCGGCTGCGGCAAGTCCACCCTCCTCGACCTGCTGGCCGGGCTGACGCGGCCGACGTCCGGCCGGATCCTGCTCGACGGCACGCCCGTCACCGGGCCGGGGACGGACCGCGGGATCGTCTTCCAGCAGTACGCCCTGCTCCCGTGGCGGACGGCGCTCGGCAACGTGGAGTTCGGGCTGGAGGCCACGGGGGTGCCGCGCAGGCAGCGCGCGGAACGGGCCAGGGAGTTCCTGGACCTGGTCGGCCTGGCCGGCTTCGAGGACCGGCACCCGCACGAGCTCTCCGGCGGCATGCGCCAGCGGGTCGCCATCGCGCGCTCGCTGGCGTACGACCCGGACGTCCTGCTGATGGACGAGCCGTTCGCGGCGCTCGACGCGCAGACCCGGGAGTCCCTGCAGGACGAGCTGCGCCGGATCTGGCAGCGCACGGGCAAGACCGTCGTCTTCATCACGCACGGCATCGAGGAGGCCGTGTACCTCGGCGGACGGGTGGCCGTCATGACCTCCCGCCCCGGCCGGGTCAAGGAGGTCGTCCCCGTCTCCCTCGGCAGCCGCGGGGACGGGGCGGGGGCCCTGGCCGGGGCGCAGGGGGAGGAGCTGCGCTCCAGCCCCGAGTTCGCCCGCTACCGGCACGAGATCTGGACCCTGCTGCACGACGAAGTGGCGCGCGCCCGCCAACTGGAGAAGGAGGAGGCCGTCGCATGAGCACCACCACCCACACCCACACCGTCCCCGCCACCGACACCCACACCGGCACCGACGCGCGCACCCACACGGACGCCGACACCGGCACCGATGCGCACACCGGCACGCACACCGGCACGCGCACCGGCACCGCCACCGACACCGGCACCGACACCCGAACCGACACCCGAACCGGCGCCGTCACCGACACGCGCACCGGCACGCGCACCGGCACCGGCACCTGGACCCGCCCCGGCAGCACCCCTGAACCCGCCCCGGCAGCCCCCGCCACGGTGCGGGCCCCCGAGGAACCGGCCCCCGGCGCGGTGCCGGACGCCCCGCGCCCGGCCGGGGCCGAAGCCGGTGCCAAGGCCGCGTCCCGGGTCGGGGCCCGGGCCAGGGCCCGGGCCCTGGCGGTCGCCCGGTGGGCCCGCGCCGCGATCTGGCGGTCGGTGGCCCTCCTGGCGCTGCTCGCGCTCTGGGAGGCCGCGCCCCGCACCGGGCTCGCCGACCCCACCTTCCTCCCGCCGGTCAGCGAGGTCGCCACCGCCTGGTGGCAGCTGCTGGCCGACGGGCAGCTCGGCGAGCACACCCGGGCCAGCCTGGTCCGCTCCTTCGGCGGCTTCGGCATCGCCGTCCTCGTCGCCGTCCCCCTCGGCCTGCTCATCGGCTGGTACCGACCGGTCGCGGCCCTGCTCGGCCCGCTGCTGGAGGTGTTCCGCAACACGGCGGCCCTCGCCCTGCTGCCGGTCTTCGTGCTGCTGCTCGGCATCGGCGAGACCTCCAAGGTCTCGATCGTCGTCTACGCCTGCGTCTGGCCGATCCTCCTGAACACCATCAGCGCCGTCGGCAACGCCGACCCGACCCTGGTCAAACTGGCGCGCTCCATGGACCTGTCCACGCCGCGGCTGTTCCAGAAGGTGATCCTCCCGGCCTCGGTCCCGGCCGTCTTCACCGGCATCCGGCTGGCCGGAGCCGTCTCGATCCTGGTCCTCGTCGCCGCCGAGATGATCGGCGCCAAGGCGGGCCTCGGCTACCTGATCAATGCCTCGCAGTTCAATTTCGCGATCCCCCAGATGTACGCGGGGATCATCACGATCTCCGCGATCGGCGTGGCGTTCAACCAGCTGCTGGTCACGATCGAGCGCCGCCTCAGCCTCTGGCGCGTCCCCACCGCCTGACACCGCCCGCTCGCCGGGCCCCCTGCCCGCCGGCCCCGCTGCCGACCCCCCCCCGCCCGCTGCCCCCCGAGGAGACGTACCACCGTGACCGCAGCAGCCCGCACGCTCCACCTGAACGCCTTCCTGATGAACGCCGGCCACCATGACGCCGCCTGGCGCCACCCCGGCAGCAGCCCCGAACGGGTCACCGACCTGCGCTACTTCCAGGAGCTCGCCCTGACCGCCGAGCGCGGGCGGCTCGACTCGATCTTCCTGGCCGACGGCCTCGCCCTGTGGGGCAAGGCCCGCTACAACGCCCTCGGCGGCTTCGAGCCGCTCACCCTGCTGTCCGCGATCGCCGCCGTCACCGAGCACATCGGGCTGATCGCCACCGTCTCCACCACCTTCAACGAGCCGTTCCACCTGGCCCGCAAGTTCGCCTCCCTCGACCACATCAGCAACGGCCGCGCCGGCTGGAACATCGTCACCTCCGGCAGCCTCGACGAGGCGCGCAACTTCGGCCTGGACGAGCACCTGGAGCACGGCCTGCGCTACGACCGCGCCCGCGAGTTCCTCGACGTGGCCACCAAGCTGTGGGACAGCTGGGAGGACGACGCGATCGTCCTCGACAAGGAGCGCGGCGTCTACGCCGACACCGACAAGCTCCACCCGGCCGCCCACCGCGGCGAGCACTTCGCCGTCGCCGGGCCGCTCAACGTGCCGCGCTCCCCGCAGGGGTACCCGCTCCTGGTCCAGGCCGGCTCCTCCGAGGACGGCAAGGAGTTCGCCGCCCGGTACGCCGAGGCCGTCTTCACCGCCCAGCAGACCCTCGCCGACGCGCAGACCTTCTACAAGGACCTCAAGTCCCGCCTGCCCCGGTACGGCCGCAGCGAGGCCGACCTGCTCGTCCTGCCGGGCATCGCCCCCGTCATCGGCTCCACCGAGGCCGAGGCCAAGGCGCTGGAGCAGCAGCTCACCGACCTCCAGGTGCCCGAGTACGGGCTCGCCCAGCTGTCCGGGATGCTCGGCGTCGACCTGACCGGGCTCCCGCTGGACGGGCCGCTGCCGGACCTCCCCGAGGAGCGGGACATCAACGGCAACAAGAGCCGCTTCACGCTCGTCGCCGAGCTGGCCCGCCGCGACGGGCTCACCCTGCGCGAGCTGATCGCCCGCCTCGGGGCGGGGCGCGGCCACCGGGTGTACGCCGGTACGCCGGAGCAGATCGCCGACCAGCTGGAGGAGTGGTTCACGCAGGGAGCCGCGGACGGCTTCAACATCATGGCGCCGGTCCTGCCGACCGGGCTCACCGACTTCGTCGACCACGTCGTGCCGATCCTCCAGCGCCGCGGCCTGTTCCGCACGGAGTACACCGGCACCACCCTGCGCGACACCTACGGCCTGCCGCGCCCGGCCAACCGCCACGTCGCAGACCGGCCGTAGACCTGCCTGCCGGACCTGCCGGACTGCCGGATCCGCCCGCCGTCGCCTTCAGGCCGGAAGGGTGTTGGGGTGCGAGCGGCGGCGGGCCGCGCTGAACAGGGCCTGGATCTGCACGCCCGACTGCTCGACGTCGTCCAGCGGCGAGGGGAAGGGGAGCCGGACGTCGCGGTGCCCCCGGCGCTCCTCCAGCCGGAGGGTGAGGCCGTAGCGGTCCATGGCCAACGGCAGCGCGCGCAGCAGGACCGTGCCGGGCCGCGGTGCGACCAGGCGGAGCAGCAGCGTGACGAGCTCGGCGTGGTCGTCGAGGAGGTGCGTGAGCATGCCCGCCTCGTACGGGGCGAGCGGGTCGGGGCGGGCCGCTTCGAGCTCGTCGAGGCCGATGCACGTGCGGCCCTCCGCGGTCTCCAGGACGGCCCGTTCGAACTCCATGCAGGTGGAGGCGGGGCCGTCGGGGCCGTCACCGTACGGGGTGAGGAGGCGGCCGAGGACCGTGACCCTGGCGCGCACCCGGTCCCGTACGGGCGTGGGGGCGACGTCGGTGAACTCCAGCCGGACCGCGGGCCGGTGCCCGGCGTGGCCGCCCGGCTCGGCGGGGTGCAGGTGCAGCCGGCCCAGGGGGTCGGTGCCGTCGAGGTGGCGGACCTCGCTGCGGAGCCCGTCGGTGACCACGGTCATGGAGTGGGCGGCGGCCAGGACCGACCGCACCCGCTCGGCGTCGGTGGGCCGGCGGACGGCGTCCGGGGTGTCGGGGGCACCGGGCATGCGCATGCGGATCTCTCCAGGGTCGTGGCGGGACAGGGGACCGGCCGGCTCACTTGCTCACTTAGGTTTGCCTAACCTAACCCATCTCTCCTCGCCTCGGCACCCCGCGTGCCCCGACGCCGCTCGTGTCGTTGTTGGGCTGAACGGGTGAAACACGAGAGGATGGGGGGATGCACATGAAGCGCACGGCCGAGGCGGCCCGGTGAGCAGGTACGACGTCACGGACGAACAGTGGGAGGGGCTCGCGCAGGTGGTTCCCCTGCGCAGTCGCAACGAGTGGCCCTCCCGGGTGGACCACCGCACGATCCCCACGGCCCCCGAGGCGGCGGCCGCGGAGCAGCGGCGCTTCGTCGTCATCCGAGTCCAGGTCTTCGCCGACGCGCGGGAGGTGGCCGAGTACCTGATCGCGCAGATCCCGGTGCTGCTCGACCTCACCGGCGCCGACACCGAAGTGGCCAAGCGGATCCTCGACTTCAGCAGCGGAGTCGTCTTCGGGCTGGGCAGCGGGATGCACCGCGTGGACCGGAACGTCTTCCTGCTCGCGCCCGTCGGGACCGAGGTCGAGGGGATCGCGGCCGCCGCCGTCCCCCGATCGTAGGAAGCTCGCCGCGGTGGAACGGTTCGCCGGGCCCGCCCGGGCCCCGGCGGCCCGTACCGTCCGGCGCATGGACGCCACGTCGGCCGCCGCCTTACGGGCGGCCCCTCCGCCCCGCCCCGCCGAGCCCTCCGAGCCCTCCGAGCCCGCCGAGCCGTACCGGCGGCCCGTCGTGACCGAGTTGCGCCTGTCCGCGTTCGGGGTGCACCGCGGGGCCGTGCTGCCGCTCGCGCCCGTCAGCCTCCTGGCCGGGCCCAGCGGCAGCGGCAAGTCCCAGGCCCTCGCGGCCTACGGGGCCCTCGCCGCCCTCGGCTCCGGCGCCACCCTGGACGAGGCCTTCCCGGACGCGGCGACCCGCATCCCCGAGCGGGCCCCCGCCGACGCACAGGGGCGGCGCGGCTTCCGCATCGGCTGCACCGTCGACGGCCCGGTCGGCCCCGTCCGCCTCGACCTCGCCGTCCAGGCCGACCCCGGCCTGCGGATCGCCGGGGAACGCCTCACCGTCGGCGGCGAGGTCCTGCTCGCCACCGCACTCCGCGACCCCGGCCGCCGCTGCGTCCAGGCGGCCTGGCCGAGCGGACGCCCCGCCGGCCGAACCCGGGCCCCGCTGCCCGACGACCGCCTCGGCACCGCCCTGCTGCCGCTCCGGGTGGCCGGAGCCACAGCCGCCCAGCGGCAGGTGCTCGCCGCCGCCGAGCAGGTCGTGGTGGCGCTGCGCGCGGTGTTCGCCTGCGACCCGCGCCCCGAGGCGATGCGGGCCCCCGTCCCGCCGGGGGAGGGCCGGCTGCGCGGCGACTGCGCCAACCTGGCCGACGTACTGCGCCGGACCCGCCACGAATGCGGCACCCGCCACGCCCTGCTGACCGCCGCCGCCCGCACCGCCTGCGCCGGTCCGGTGCACGGCCTCGGCGTACGGGCCCCGGCGGGCGGGGCCGTCACGGCCGTGCTGGACCGCGGCCCCGGCCGGCCCCCGACCGAGCTGGCCCGGCTCGGCGCCGGCGAGCTGCGCTTCCTCGCCCTGGCGCTGGTCCTGCTCACCGGCCCCGGCGTGCTCGCCATGGAACCCGCCGCCGAACTGCCGCCCGCCCGGCAGGCGCTCACCGTCCTCGCCGACGGCTTCGACGCCGCCATGGACCGCCGGCAGAACGCCGAGCTACTGCGCCTGGCGCTGCTGTCGTGCGCGCGGGGACACGTCCGCCTGGTCGCCGCGGTCGGGCAGGAGGCCGCGGCGGCCGCCCGCGGGGTCCCCGGGGTCGCGGTGGTAGACCTGGGGGCATGAGCGAGACCCACGAGACGAACGAACAGCAGCGGCAGCCGGAACCGGAGCCGGAGCCGGAGCCGGAGCCTGTGCCGCGGCGGCCGTCGGAGCGGCCGTCGGAGCCGCGGCCTGCCGGGCCCGAGGAGCGGCTGCACCGACTGCAGCGGCGGCTCGCCGACTTCGCGGCGGCGCGCGGCTGGGAGCCGTACCACACGCCCAAGAACCTGGCCGTGGCGCTGAGCGTGGAAGCGGCCGAACTGGTCGAAATCTTCCAGTGGCTGACCCCGGAGCAGTCGGCGGCGGTCATGGAGAAGGAGGAAACCGCGCACCGGGTGACCGACGAGGTGGCCGATGTGCTCGCGTATCTGCTGCAGTTCTGTGAGGTTCTCGGGGTGGATGTGCTGGATGCGCTCGCCGCGAAGATCGAGAGGAACGAGCTCCGCTTCCCGGTGGCGGGGGCTCCGACCTCAGATCGTCACTCTTCGGAGTGACGGCGTCATCCACAACCATGTTTGTGTCCACAGATTTCCGAATACCCCTGGCTTTACTGGCCCATTGCCTTCACTCTGGGTAGTGAGAACGGCGGATGTCGTGCGGACGGGGGACGGCATATGGATGCGGTACGGCTCATCGCGGTCGGCCGGTACGCGCTGGCACGGAGCGGGGCGGCGATGGACATCGTGGGCGAGGCCTGGCAGGCCCAGGCGCTCACGCAGGGGATGGGCAACTGGCTGGCGGTCAGCGGGCCGCGCGACCTGAGATCGGAGGCACGGGGGCTGGGGGAAGCGGGAGGCAGAGGCTGCGGGGTGATCGACAGAGCCGCCCTGGGCGAGGGGGAGCGTGCACCGGAGGGCCCGCCGAGAGCGGTGCAGCTGACGGGGATCGCGGATGTCCGGCAGGCCATGCTCGGCCTCCAGGCCCTGCTCGGCGAGGTGGGCATCGCCCTGGTGGGGGTGGCGTGCGGGACGGACGACGAGAGCCTGTACTGGCAGTGCATCGAGTCCATAGACGCGGCCGA
The DNA here is from genome assembly GCF_040704625.1 of Streptomyces sp. NPDC046866. NCBI lineage: Bacteria > Bacillati > Actinomycetota > Actinomycetes > Kitasatosporales > Streptomycetaceae > Streptomyces > Streptomyces sp. NPDC046866. Next base: position 71,822 of record NZ_JBEYXN010000024.1, on the reverse strand, counting down.
CGAATCGAGTGACCGGGTCCGCGCGATCCTGCGCCGGATCGTGATCCGGGAGCGGGGGTCCGCCTCGGGTGCGGCCTGACCGGGAGCGGCCGACGGGGCCCCGTCGGCCGAGCAGAGCGGTCGCGTCCGGTCAGGCCTGGTCGAGCCCGGGCAGCCTCGTTCAGGTGCGGTCTGGCTCGTTCAGAACGGACGGGGGGCGGGCCGCTCGTCCCCGGGGGTGCGGCTGCCCGGGGTGAGCGGTGTGCCGGGGGCGCGGTCCGCGGAGGACTGAAGGTCGGCGTCGAGCTGTGACAGGTCGGCGTTGAGGGCGGCCATCAGCTCTTCCATCTGCTCCAGCAGGCCCTTCGGCGCGCCGCCGGCGGGGGCTGCCGCGGCCTCCTGGCGTACGTGGTCGTGTGCTGCCTGTCCGGTCTGTCCGGGATGCTCGGGCGCGGACTCGTAGGACATGGCGGCCTCCTCGGCCCTGGCCCCTCCGTGGCGGAAGGGTGCGGTGGACGTACCGGCGGAAGGCCGCCGGCGCGCGGGCCGGGCGGTCCGGCTCCGTCCGAGCCAACGATCCCGCTCCGGGCCTGGTCACTGGCCCGGCGCGGGCCGCACGCCGGGTTGACGCAGATTCACCCTGCCGGGGTGGAGCGCGGGCGCCTCGCGGCGGCCGCCGGGCGAGGCAGGATGGAAGCCATGGACCTCCGGATTTTCACCGAGCCCCAGCAGGGCGCCGACTACGACACGCTCCTGGCGGTGGCCAGGGCCACCGAGGAGCTCGGGTTCGATGCGTTCTTCCGCTCCGACCACTATCTGAGGATGGGCGCGGTGGACGGACTGCCCGGACCCACCGACGCCTGGATCACCCTCGCCGGGCTGGCCCGCGAGACCGAGCGGATCCGCCTCGGCACGCTGATGACCGCGGGCACCTTCCGGCTGCCCGGAGTCCTCGCCATCCAGGTCGCGCAGGTCGACCGGATGTCCGGCGGGCGCGTCGAACTCGGCCTGGGCGCCGGTTGGTTCGAGGAGGAGCACAAGGCGTACGGGATCCCGTTCCCGGCCGAGCGCATGGCCCGGCTCGAGGAGCAGCTGGCCATCATCACGGGCTTGTGGGCCACCGAGCCGGGGGACACCTTCGACTACACCGGCACCCACTACCGGCTGGAGGCCTCGCCCGCACTGCCCAAGCCCGCCCAGGCCAAGGTGCCCGTGCTCATCGGCGGCCACGGCGCCAAGCGCACCCCGCGCCTGGCCGCCCGGTACGCGGACGAGTTCAACATGCCGTTCGCCTCGATCGCCGACAGTGCGCGGCAGTTCGGCCGCGTGCGCCGGGCCGCGGAGGAAGCCGGGCGCAAGCCCGAGGACCTCGTCTACTCCAACGCCCTCGTCGTCTGCGTCGGCCGGAACGACGCCGAGGTCGCCCGCCGCGCCGCCGCCATCGGCCGGGAGGTGGACGAGCTGAAGGCCAACGGCCTGGCCGGCTCGCCCGCCGAGGTCCTCGACAAGATCGGCGCCTACGAGGCCATCGGCTGCTCCCGCATCTACCTGCAGGTGCTGGACCTCGACGACCTGGACCACCTGGAGCTGATCTCGGCCCAGGTCCTGTCCCGGCTCGGCTGAGGGAGGAGGACCCGTGCCCCGCGCATCCGGCCCGCTCGCCGAGGCCCTCTCCCGCCGGGTGGTCGTCCTGGACGGCGGGCTGAGCAACCAGCTCGCCGACCAGGGCTGCGACCTGTCCGGCGGACTGTGGTCGGGCCGGGTGCTCGCCGAGCGGCCGGACCAGGTCCTGGCCGCGCACACCGCGTACGCACGGGCCGGCGCCGAAGTGCTGATCACCGCGAGCTACCAGGTGGGGTACGCGTCCTTCGCCGCGCACGGCTACGGCGGGGCCGAGACCACCGCCCTGCTGCACCGCAGCGTCGAGCTCGCCGCCCGCGCCGCCGAGGCCGCCGACCACGAGGTCTGGGTCGCCGCCTCCGTCGGCCCGTACGGGGCGGTCCTCGCCGACGGCTCCGAGTACCGCGGCCGCTACGGCCTGGGCCGGCGGGAGCTCGCCGCCTTCCACCGGCCCCGCGTCGAGGCCCTGCTGGAGGCCGGCCCGGACGTGCTGGCGGTGGAGACCATCCCCGACGCCGACGAGGCCGAAGTGCTGACCGCCGTCCTGGCCGAGACCGGGGCCACCGCCTGGGTCAGCTACACGGTCGCCGCCGGCCGGACCCGCGCCGGCGGGCCCCTCGCCGAGGCCTTCGCCGTCGCCGCCGCCTCCCCGCAGGTGGTGGCGACCGGCGTCAACTGCTGCGACCCCCAGGACGTGCTGCCCGCCCTGGAGGCCGCCGCCTCCGTCACCGGAAAGCCGCTGCTGGCCTACCCCAACGACGGCTCCGTCTGGGACGGGGCCACCGGCACCTGGCAGTACCCCTCCGCCTCCGCCCCCTGGCCCACCGCCGCCTGGCAGCGCACCGGCGCCCGCCTCATCGGCGGCTGCTGCCGCATCGGCCCCGACCGGATCGCCGCACTGGCCGCCGAACGGTGACCCGGTCACCGGGCCGTCGAGCCCGATACGCGCCCCCGAGGTCCCAGCGCTCGCCGAGCACCCCGCCGCCCGACGCGACGAGGGCGGCCATCTCCGCCTCGACGGCGGCGAGTTCCCCGGGCTGCCCCGCCACGGCCAGCTGTTCGCGGTAGTGGACCAGCGAGGTGAGGAGCAGCTGTGTCCGCCCGGGCTCCAGCGCGCACATCCGGCGGGCGGCGGCCACGGATTCGGCGCGCAGGGCGAGGGCTGTCGCGGGCCGGTGGGCGAACTCCTGACGGCTGTACCTGAACAACGCGACCGCCAGCAGGGGCAGATAGGCCAACGGGCTCACCTGGACCAGAACGCGATAGGCGGGGACCTGCCGGGCGACCGGCAGGGTCCCCGATGCGAGGAGCGCGACCCGGGCCCGCAGCACGGCGTCGTGATTGATCTTCTCCGTGGGATTCATGGGGGAGATTCTGAAAGCCGCACAGAGGCCCAAACAAGGGCAATCGGCTGTGCCCTTCGTCCTACGAAAACCGCCTCTGACCTGTCATGATGGATACGTCTTCACCCCTGCGCCCCGGATCCCGGAGGCCGGCCCGCCGCGGCAGCGCCCGCGAGCCGGCCCGCGCGCACAAAACCCGTTGGTCCGACCCGTGGCGCGAGCACATACTCAGGCGCATGTTCCTGACGATCACCGCCATCGGCAACGCCGCGGACCCGGCGACTGACCTGGGCTTTCTGCTGCACAAGCACCCCGGGAAGGCGCAGGCGTTCGCCACTTCCCACGGCAGCGCCCACGTGTTCTACCCCGAGGCCACGGCCGAGCGCTGCACGGCGGCGCTGCTGCTGGAGGTGGACCCCGTCGCCCTCGTGCGGCGCGGGCAGGCCACAGGACGCGGCGGTGCGCCCGACGCCGCACTCGCGCAGTACGTCAACGACCGGCCGTATGCGGCCTCCTCACTGCTCGCCGTGGCGCTCGGCAAAGTCTTCCGCAGTGCGCTGAACGGCAGGTGCGCCGCCCGCCCCGAGCTCGTGGACCGGGTCCGCCCGCTGCGGATCGAGATACCGGCCCTGCCCGCGCGCGGCGGCCCGGAGCTGGTGCACCGGTTGTTCGACCCGCTCGGCTGGGACCTCGTACGCCCGGAACCGGTCCCCCTCGACGAGCAGTTCCCCGAGTGGGGGGACTCCCGGTACGTGCGGCTCGTCCTGGAGGGCGAGCTGCGGCTCACCGACGCGCTGCGCCAGCTGTACGTCCTGCTGCCCGTGCTCGACGACGCCAAGCACTACTGGGTCGCCCCGGACGAGGTGGACAAGCTGCTGCGGGCCGGCGACGGCTGGCTCGCGTCCCACCCCGAGGGCGCTCTGATCACCTCCCGCTACCTCGCCCGGCACAAGGGGCTCACCCGCAGCGCCCTGGAGCGCCTGGAGCTGGCCCGCCTCGCCCAGGCCGACGGCATCGAGGCCGAGGAGCTCGACAACGCCGTCGACGAGACCACCGACACCGAGGAGCGGCCGGTCCCGCTGGCGGTGCGGCGCCGCGAGGCCGTCCTCGCCGCGCTGCGCTCGGCCGGCGCCGCGCGCGTCCTCGACCTCGGCTGCGGGCAGGGCCAGCTGGTCCAGGAGCTGCTGAAGGACGCCTCCTTCACCGAGGTCGTCGGCGTCGACGTGTCCATGCGGGCCCTGGGCACCGCCGCGCGGCGGCTGCGGCTGGAGCGCATGGGGGAGAAGCAGGCCCGGCGCGTCCGGCTGCTGCAGGGCTCCCTGGCCTACACCGACAAGCGGCTGGCCGGCTACGACGCGGCCGTGCTCAGCGAGGTCATCGAGCACCTGGACCTGCCGCGGCTGCCGGCCCTGGAGTACGCGGTGTTCGGCTCGGCCCGCCCGCGCACGGTCCTGGTGACCACCCCGAACGCGGAGTACAACGTCCGCTGGGAGACCCTGCCCGCCGGACACGTCCGGCACGCCGACCACCGCTTCGAGTGGACGCGCGCCGAGTTCCGCGACTGGGCCGGCGACGTCGCCGTACGGCACGGGTACACCGTGGAGTTCGTGCCCGTCGGGGACGAGGACCCCGAGATCGGACCGCCCACGCAGATGGCCGTCTTCACCCTGGCCGGCGGCGACCCGGCCTACCCGGCCCACACCGGCGGCACCGACACCCCGAAGGAGGGCGAGGCGGCATGACCACCACCGACACCAGCCCGGCCGGCACCACCGGCACCCACCGCGTGCTGCCCGTCACCGACCTGTCCCTGGTCGTCCTCGTCGGGGCCACCGGCTCGGGCAAGTCCACCTTCGCCCGCAGGCACTTCAAGCCGACCGAGGTCCTCTCCTCCGACCACTGCCGCGGCCTGGTCAGCGACGACGAGAACGACCAGGGCGCCAGCAAGGACGCCTTCGACGTCCTGCACTACATCGCCGGCAAGCGCCTGGCCGCGGGCCGCCTCACCGTCATCGACGCCACCAGCGTCCAGCAGGAGGCCCGCCGGCAGCTCGTCCGCCTCGCCCGCGAGCACGACGTGCTGCCCATCGCCATCGTCCTCGACCTGCCCGAGGCGGTCTGCGCCGAGCGCAACGCCGCCCGCCCCGACCGGGCCCACCTGCCCCGCCACGTCATCCAGCGCCACCGCCGCGAGCTGCGCCGCTCGCTGCGCGGCCTGGAGCGCGAGGGCTTCCGCAAGGTGCACGTCCTGCGTTCCGTCGAGGAGGTGGAGAGCGCCGAGATCGTACGGGAGAAGCGCTTCAACGACCTCACCCACCTCACCGGCCCCTTCGACATCATCGGCGACATCCACGGCTGCTCCTCCGAGCTGGAGACCCTCCTCGCCAAGCTCGGCTACGCCGACGGCGCCCACCCCGAGGGCCGCACCGCCGTCTTCGTCGGCGACCTCGTCGACCGCGGCCCGGACAGCCCCGGCGTGCTGCGGCGCGTCATGGGCATGGTCGCGACCGGCAACGCCCTGTGCGTGCCCGGCAACCACGAGAACAAGCTCGGCCGCTACCTGAAGGGCTCCAAGGTCCAGCTCACGCACGGCCTCGCGGAGACCGTCGAGCAGCTCGCCCGCGAGCCCGAGGAGTTCGTTTCCGAGGTGCGCACCTTCATCGCGGGCCTGGTCAGCCACTACGTCCTCGACGGCGGCCGGCTCGTGGTCTGCCACGCCGGCCTGCCCGAGAAGTACCACGGCCGCACCTCCGGCCGGGTCCGCGCCCACGCCCTGTACGGGGAGACCACCGGCGAGACGGACGAGTTCGGGCTGCCCGTGCGCTACCCGTGGGCGGAGGACTACCGCGGCAAGGCGGCCGTGGTCTACGGCCACACCCCCGTCCCGGACACCTCCTGGATCAACAACACCATCTGTCTCGACACCGGGGCCGTGTTCGGCGGCCGCATGACCGCGCTGCGCTGGCCGGAGCGCGAGCTCGTCGACGTCCCGGCCGAGAAGGTCTGGTACGAGCCGGTCAAGCCGCTCGCCGCAGCCGTGGCCGGCGGCCGCGAGGGCCGCCCCCTCGACCTGGCCGACGTGCACGGCCGGCGCACGGTGGAGACCCGGCACCTGGGCAACGTCGCCGTCCGCGAGGAGAACGCGGCGGCCGCCCTGGAGGTCATGAGCCGCTTCGCGGTGGACCCGCGGCTGGTGCCGTACCTGCCGCCCACCATGGCCCCGGCCGCGACCGCCGCTGCCGGCGGCTTCCTGGAGCACCCGGCGGAGGCGTTCGCCCAGTACCGGGCCGACGGCATCGCCCAGGTGGTCTGCGAGGAGAAGCACATGGGCTCCCGTGCCACCGTCCTGCTCTGCCGGGACGCCGAGACGGCCCGGACCCGCTTCGGCACCGACGGCGCCGCCACCGGCTCCGTCTACACCCGCACCGGCCGGCCCTTCTTCGCCGAACCCGCCGCCACCGAGCAGGTCCTCGACCGGATCCGCTCGGCGGTCACCGCCGCGGGCCTGTGGGAGGAGCTGGCCACCGACTGGCTGCTGCTCGACGGGGAGCTGCTGCCCTGGTCGCTGAAGTCCACCGGCCTGCTGCGCCACCAGTACGCGGCCGTCGGCGCGGCCTCCCGCGCGGTCTTCCCGCCGGCCCTCGCCGCCCTGGAGGCGGCCGCCGCCCGCGGGGTGGACACCGGCGGGCTGGCGGCCCGCCAGCGGGAGCGGGCCGCCGACACCGCGCGGTTCACCGACGCCTACCGGCGCTACTGCTGGAGCACCGACGGGCTGGACGGCGTCCGGTTCGCGCCGTTCCAGCTGCTGGCCGCGGCCGGCCGGTCGCTGGCCGCGGTGCCCCACGACGAGCAGCTGTTCTGGCTGGACCGGCTGGTCGCCGCCGACGAGGCCGCCGGGATCGGACTGCTGCGGCGCACCGGCCGCATCCTGGTCGACCCTGCCGACGAGGACTCCGTACGGGCGGGCACCGACTGGTGGCTGGAGCTGACGGCCGCGGGCGGCGAGGGCATGGTGGTCAAGCCGCTCCAGGCGTACGCCCGGGACGGCAGGGGGCGCCTGGTCCAGCCGGGCATCAAGGTGCGCGGCCGCGAGTACCTGCGGATCGTCTACGGCCCGGAGTACACGCGCCCGGAGCAGTTGGAGCGGCTGCGCGGGCGGTTCCTCGGGCACAAGCGGTCCCTGGCGCTGCGCGAGTACGCGCTCGGACTGGAGGCCCTGGACCGGCTGGCGGCCGGGGAGCCGCTGTGGCGGGTCCACGAGCCGGTGTTCGCGGTGCTGGCCCTGGAGTCGGAGCCGGTCGACCCGCGGCTGTGACCGCGGGCGCCGCGGCGTAAAGCGGCTGCCCCCGTACGGCCGCGCATTAGGTCTTATGGGGGAACTTTCCCCGGGAACGCCGGGAAAACCGCGGGCGGGATCGTTCATCCAGGGCAGCGGAATGTCCGCGACCCTGGAAGGACGGAACGTCACCTATGAAGATGACCGCGCGCGGAAGCCTTGCGGCGCTCATGACCTGTATGGCCGCGGCGGGTGCGGCCACCCCGGCCGCGGCCGACGCCGTGCCGGTGTCGGTCCCGCTGGACGCCGTGAAGACCACCCTGGGCGTGGACACCCCGCGCGTGGGCACCGGCGTGCCGGTACCGGTCGTCGGCGCCCCGGAGATCCGCCACCACACGGGCGACCTGCTCCCCACCTCACTCCTGCCCGTGGTGCCGGTCGGCGCCGACCTCGGCAGCACCCTGGTCAGCACCCCCGTGCCGAACCTGCTCGGCGACCCGTCGACCGACGCAGAGGGCGGCCTCGACGCACCGGCCACCCCCCTGCGCGCCAAGACCCCCGGCCTCGTGCTCGGCGGCCTGCTGACGGCGCCGGACGCCTCCAACGCGGGTGTCCCGAACCTGGCCGCGCCGGAACTGGGCGTGATCGCCCCGGAGCTGATCGGGGCGCCGTCGGCGCTCCTCGGGCTGCACTGACCCCGGCCGGCGCGGCCCGCCGGGACCTCTGTCCGAACTGGTCGAACGCCACGTCAAAAAGCCGTCCGGTCTGCGAACGTGTACGCCATGGGATTCCATGTCGACTCCGAGGCCGGGCGGCTTCGCCGCGTCATCCTCCACCGGCCCGATCTGGAGCTGAAGCGGCTCACTCCGAGCAACAAGGACGCACTGCTCTTCGACGACGTGCTGTGGGTGCGCCGGGCCCGCCAGGAGCACGACGGGTTCGCCGACGTGCTGCGGGACCGGGGCGTGGAGGTGCACCTCTTCGGCGACCTGCTGCGCGAGGCCCTGGACATCCCCGAGGCCAGGCACCTGGTCCTGGACCGGGTCTTCGACGAGAAGGAGTACGGGCCGCTCGCCACCGACCACCTGCGGGCGGTGTTCGACGGGCTGGCGCCGGCCGATCTCGCCGAGGCCCTGGTCGGAGGGATGACCAAGCGCGAATACCTGGAGCGGCACGCCGAGCCGGTGTCGGTCCGCTTCCACGCCATGGAGCTCGACGACTTCCTCCTCGGCCCGCTGCCCAACCACCTCTTCACCCGCGACACCTCGGCCTGGATCTACGACGGCGTGTCCATCAACGCCATGCGCTGGCCGGCCCGGCAGCGCGAGACCGTGCACTTCGAGGCCATCTACAAGCACCACCCGCTGTTCACCTCCTCCGGCGCCTTCCACTACTGGTCGCAGGGCCAGGCCGACTACCCCTCGACCATCGAGGGCGGGGACGTCCTCGTCATCGGCAACGGCGCCGTGCTGATCGGGATGAGCGAGCGGACCACGCCGCAGGCGGTGGAGATGCTCGCGCGGGGCCTGTTCGCGGCCGGTTCCGCGACCACGATCGTGGCCCTCGACATGCCGAAGCGGCGCGCCTTCATGCACCTGGACACCGTGATGACGATGGTCGACGCGGACACGTTCACCCAGTACGCGGGCCTGGGCATGCTGCGCTCGTACACCATCGAGCCGGGCGCCGGGCTGCAGGAGCTGAAGGTGACCGACCACCCGCCGGAGCACATGCACCGGGCCATCGCGGCGGCCCTCGGGCTGGACGCGGTCCGGGTGCTGACCGCGACGCAGGACGTGCACGCGGCGGAGCGCGAGCAGTGGGACGACGGCTGCAACGTCCTCGCCGTGGAGCCGGGGGTGGTCGTGGCGTACGAGCGGAACGTGACCACCAACACGCACCTGCGCAAGCAGGGCATCGAGGTCATCGAGATCCCCGGCAGCGAGCTCGGGCGGGGCAGGGGAGGCCCGCGCTGCATGAGCTGTCCGGTGGAGCGCGACGCGGTCTGAGGCGGCGGGGCGGCGCCGGGCGGGGCATGATCGGTGGGGAACCGCGCGGACGAGAAGAGGGGGCGCGGAGGCGAGGCGAGGAACACAGCGGGCGGGGCTGTATATGAATACAGATGTTCGTATAGACTTCCAGGCACTCCCTGCCGCCCTACCCTGGAGCACGCCCATGGCCACCGACCTCGTCGGCCGCAGTTTCCTCAAGGAGCTCGATTTCACCGCCGCCGAGTTCCGCGCCCTGGTCGAACTGGCCGCCGAGCTGAAGGCCGCCAAGCGGGCCGGCGCCGAGCAGCGGCGCCTCCGGGGCAGGAACATCGCGCTGATCTTCGAGAAGACCTCGACGCGCACCCGCTGCGCGTTCGAGGTCGCCGCCGCCGACCAGGGCGCCCGCACCACCTACCTCGACCCGGCGGGCTCCCAGATGGGCCACAAGGAGTCCGTCAAGGACACCGCCCGCGTGCTGGGCCGGATGTTCGACGGGATCGAGTACCGCGGCGACAGCCAGGAGGCCGTCGAGGCACTCGCCGAGCACGCCGGGGTCCCCGTCTACAACGGGCTCACCGACGACTGGCACCCCACCCAGATGCTCGCCGACGTCCTGACCATGACGGAGCACTGCGCCAAGCCGCTGGAGCGGATCGTCTTCGCCTACCTCGGCGACGCCCGCTTCAACATGGGCAACTCCTACCTGGTCACCGGGGCCCTGCTCGGCATGGACGTGCGCATCGTCGCGCCCAAGGCCTACTGGCCGGCCGAGGAGGTCGTGACCCGGGCGAACGAGCTCGCCGCCGCCAGCGGGGCCCGGATCACCCTGACCGAGGAGGTCGCCGAGGGCGTCGACCGGGCCGATTTCATCGCCACCGACGTCTGGGTCTCCATGGGCGAGCCCAAGGAGGTCTGGGACGAGCGGATCGCCGCCCTGGCCCCGTACGCCGTGACCATGGACGTGCTGCGCGCCACCGGCAACCCGGACGTGAAGTTCCTGCACTGCCTGCCGGCCTTCCATGACCTGGGCACCGCGGTCGGCCGGGAGATCCACGAACGGCACGGGCTGGAGTCGCTGGAGGTCACGGACGAGGTGTTCGAATCCGCGCACTCCGTCGTCTTCGACGAGGCCGAGAACCGGCTGCACACCATCAAGGCCGTGCTCGTGGCCACCCTCGCGGGCCCCACGCCCGCCTGACGGCCGCTTGGCCGCCCGCCTGCCGCCCCCCTGGCGGCCCGACCACCGCAGCCGGACCGCGGCACGGATCGCAGCGGCCGCCGCATAGTCATGCGGGCGCCTCCGCAGCGGGGCCGCCGCGGCGTCGGCCGATCGGCCTATCGCGTTTCTGTGACGGAAGTCATGACCCGGTGATACCGTCGATGCCGTGAGCCCCTTCATCGGTTCCACACCAGCGACCGAACGGTGGCGCCACCTGCGGGTGAGCCGGCAGGACGGCGTGGCCACCGTCACCCTCGACCGCCCCGAGAAACTCAACGCCCTCACCTTCGGCGCGTACGCGGACCTGCGCGACCTGCTCGCCGAATACTCCCGCGAACGCTCCGTGCGCGCCCTCGTCCTCGGCGGCGAGGGCCGCGGCTTCTGCTCCGGCGGCGACGTCGACGAGATCATCGGCGCCACCCTCGCCATGGACACCGCCCAGCTGCTGGACTTCAACCGGATGACCGGCCAGGTCGTGCGCGCCGTCCGCGAATGCCCCTTCCCGGTGATCGCCGCCGTGCACGGGGTCGCCGCCGGCGCGGGCGCCGTCCTCGCCCTCGCCGCCGACTTCCGCATCGCCGACCCCACCGCCCGCTTCGCGTTCCTCTTCACCCGCGTCGGCCTCTCCGGCGGGGACATGGGCGCCGCGTACCTGCTGCCGCGCGTCGTCGGCCTCGGCCACGCCACCCGGCTGCTGATGCTCGGAGAGCCCGTACGCGCCCCCGAGGCCGAGCGGATCGGGCTGCTCAGCGAGCTCACCGAGGAGGGCAAGGCCGACGCCCGCGCCGCCGAACTGGCCGCGCACCTCGCCGCCGGACCCGCCCTCGCCTACGCGCAGACCAAGGCCCTGCTGACCGCCGAACTCGACATGCCGCTCGGCGCCTCCGTGGAGCTGGACGCCAACACCCAGGCCCTGCTGATGAACGGCCAGGACTACGCCGAGTTCCATGCCGCCTTCACCGCGAAGCGGCCCCCGGAGTGGAAGGGCAGGTAGCGCCATGCCCGTCGCGCGCACGCTGAGGATCGCGGTGATCGGCGGGGGGCCGGGCGGGCTGTACGCCGCTGCGCTGCTCGCCCGCCAGGGGCACACGGTCCAGGTCTGGGAGCGCGGCGCCCCCGACGACACCTTCGGCTTCGGCGTGGTCCTCTCCGACGAGACCCTCGGCGGCATCGAACGGGCCGACACCGACGTCTACGCCGCCCTGAGCGCCGAGTTCGTGCGCTGGGACGACATCGACATCGTCCACCGCGGCCGCATGCTGACCTCCGGGGGTCACGGCTTCGCCGCCCTCGGCCGGCGCCGGCTCCTGGAGATCCTCCACGCCCGCTGCGCCGACCTCGGCGTCCGCCTGCACCTGCGCACGCCCGCACCCGCCGCCGACGCACTGGCCGCCTCGTACGACCTGGTCGTCGCCGCCGACGGCGTGCACAGCGCGACCCGGCGCAGCGGCGCCGCCCACTTCCGGCCGACGGTCACGGGCGGGCGCTGCCGGTACATCTGGCTCGCCTCCGACTTCGCCTTCGACGCGTTCCGCTTCGAGATCGCCGAGACCGAGCACGGCGTCATGCAGCTGCACGCCTACCCCTACGCCCGGGACTCCTCCACCGTCATCGTGGAAATGCGCGAGGAGGTCTGGCGGGCGGCCGCCTTCGACCTGTGCGACGAGGCCGAATCGGCGGCCCGCTGCGCCAAGGTCTTCGGCGAGGCCCTGCACGGGCGGCCGCTGCGCGGCAACCGCTCCGCCTGGACCGCGTTCCGCACCGTCGTCAACGAGCGCTGGTCCCACGGCAACGTGGTGCTCCTCGGCGACGCCGCGCACACCGCGCACTTCTCCATCGGCTCGGGCACCAAACTGGCCGTGGAGGACGCCCTCGCCCTCGCCGAGGCCGTCGCCGCCGAGCCCGGCGTGCCCGCCGCCCTCGCCGCCTACGAGGCGGCCCGCCGGCCCGCGGTGGCCTCCACCCAGCGCGCCGCGGCCGCCAGCATGCGGTGGTTCGAGGAGCTCGCCGGGTACGTGGACCAGCCCGAGCGGCAGTTCGCCTTCAACCTGCTCACCCGCAGCCGCCGGGTCACCCACGGCAACCTGAAGGTGCGCGACGAGCGCTTCACCCGGGCGGTGGAGCGGGACTTCGGCTGCCCCGACGAGGCGACCCCGCCCATGTTCACCCCGCTGCGGCTGCGCGGGCTGACCCTGCGCAACCGGGTCGTGGTCTCCCCGATGGACATGTACTCCGCGGCCGACGGGGACGGCATGCCCGGCGACTTCCACCTCGTCCACCTCGGCGCCCGCGCGCTCGGCGGGGCCGCCCTGGTCATGACCGAGATGGTCTGCGTGTCCCGGGAGGGCCGCATCACCCCCGGCTGCACCGGCCTGTACACCGATGCGCAGGCCGCCGCCTGGACCCGCATCGCCGACTTCGTGCACGCCTCCGCGCCCGGCACGGCCCTCGGGGTCCAGCTCGGCCACTCCGGCCGCAAGGGCTCGACCCGCCTGATGTGGGAGGGCATGGACGACCCGCTCCCCGAGGGCAACTGGCCGGTGGTGGCCGCCTCGGCCCTGCCGTACCGGCCCGGCGTCTCGGCCGTCCCGCGCGCCCTGACCCGCGCCGACCTCGCGTCGATCCGCGCCGAGTTCGCGGCCGCCGCCGCGCGGGCCGCGGGGTGCGGCTTCGACCTGCTCGAACTGCACTGCGCCCACGGCTACCTGCTGTCCGGCTTCCTGTCCCCGCTGGCCAACCGGCGCACCGACGCCTACGGGGGGCCGCTGACCCACCGGCTCCGCTTCCCGCTGGAGGTCTTCGACGCCGTCCGCGAGGTGTGGCCCGAGGACCGGCCCATGACGGTGCGGCTCTCCGCCACCGACTGGGCGCCCGGCGGCACCTCGGCCGAGGACGCCGTGGCCATCGCGGCCGCCTTCGCCGCGCACGGCGCCGACGCCATCGACGTCTCCACCGGGCAGGTCGTCTCCGACGAGGCCCCCGAGTTCGGGCGCTCGTACCAGACCCCGTACGCCGACCGGATCCGCAACGCGCTCGGGGTCCCCGTCATCGCCGTCGGCGCGATCTCCTCCTGGGACGACGTCAACTCCCTGCTGCTGGCGGGGCGGGCCGACCTGTGCGCGATCGGGCGCCCCCACCTGTACGACCCGCACTGGACCCTGCACGCCGCCGCCGACCAGTCCTACGAGGGCCCGGCCGCCCCGTGGCCCGCCCCCTACCGCGCCGGCAGCCGCAAACCCCCGACGGGCAAGGGCTGACCCGCCGGGGCTGCCGCTGCCGCTGCCGCTGCGCGGAGCCTTTTCCCCACCCCGCCCCTTCCCGCTGTGCCGGACATGCGGCTCCGCCGCGTGAGGGGCTCCGCCCGGACCCCGCGCGCTTCGCGCCGGGTGCGCTCAAACGCCGCGCGGGCTGGATTGTGCCGCTGCGCGGCAATTCCAGCTCCGCCCGGCGGGAAATCCAGCCTCGCCGGCGTTTGAGGCGCTGGGGGTACCCCCAGCGGTAGCTGGGGGAGGGTGCGGGGCGCAGCCCCGCGGCGGGGGCCGGGGCCGCAGGACCCGGTTTCGGGAAGGGGCGGGGTGGGGGAAGGGATCCGCCCCCGGACCCCCGCGGCCTCAAACGCCGGCGGGGCTGGACAAGCCCGGCCCGCGCGCCGTGTGAGCGCACGGAACCGGGCCCGGTCCGCTCAGGCGGCGGACGAGGCCAGGCATTCGTGGCACAGGCAGGGCTCGGGATGGTGCCACTCCGCCCAGCGCCAGGTCCGCAGCTCGCGCGCCTTGCGCTCGTACACGGCCGCGGCGTGCGCCGCGGCCGCCCCGTCCGGGAAGCCGGACCACTCGGCGGTCCGCAGGACGGCCGGGCTGCGCACCAGTTTCGGGCGGAAGGTGTGCAGGTGGCGGGTGGACACGAACGCCGCGACGTACCGCCTGGTGTGCCGGGGACGCCCGATCACCATGCAGTTCTCCGCTCCGTCCACCGACTCCTGGACGTACAGCCGGGAGCCGCCCTTGAAGCTCTTCGTGCCCGGACGCTGCCCCTGGCCGCCCTCGCCGTAGCGGCGCCACTGCACGACGTTCGCCACCACCATCCACAGCGGCTCGGGGCACTGTTCCCGGGCCTCCTGCGCCTCCCGCGAGCCGGTCACGCCGGGACCACCACCGCACGGTCCTCCACCGGGCGGAAGCCGAGGCGGAGGTACACGCCGGTGCTGGTCGGGTTCGCCGTGTCCGCGAACAGCAGCACCTCCGAGGCCCCGGCGGCCCGCGCCGCCCCGACCGCGGCATGCGTCACCCCGCCCGCGTACCCGCGCCGCCGCTCGGCCGGCGGGGTGTACACCGGGCCGATCCGCGAGGCCCCGCCCACCTCGGGGCTGAACGAGGCCACCGCGACCGGCCGCCCCGCGCCGTCCTCCCACAGCACCACCCCGCGCTGCGCGACCCGGTCGCGCATCATCGCGTCCCCCGGGTCGGGGTCGCCGAGTTCCCGCGAGAACGCGGTGAACCAGTCCCGTACGAGCGGCAGGTCCGCCTCGGCGGCGGTCCGGGCCCGCCCCGCGGGCGCGGGGTCGGGCGCGGCCAGCTCGCCCAGCCGGTACAGCCGCAGCACCTCCGGGGCAGCCACCGGCCGCCCCCAGGCCCGCGCGAGCCGCTCCCCGTCGGCGCGCCGCGCGTTGAACCCGCCGATGCCGCCCAGCAGCGGCTCCCGGTGCAGCGCCTCGCCGAGCGCCCTGACGGCCTCGTCCGGGACCCGGCCCAGCACCAGCGGGAACGGCGGTGTGCACATCAGAGCGCCCGCGACGGCCCCGTCGGCGCCGGTCCACCAGCCGAACACCGGGTCCTGGCCGGAGTAGGCGTGGAGCCCCCGGCGCACCAGGGAGCCCTCCACCGTCAGCAGCAGGGTGTTGGACACCGGGTCGGCGGCCACGGCCGGCCCGGCCGCGGCCCGGTAGGCGGCCAGATCGTGCGTGAAGGTCCAGGTCATGGCCTCATGATGGCGCCGCCCGCCACCCGCCCGCACCCGAAATTCCGGCCCGCCGGACCGGGCCCCCGGGCCGGGGAAGCCCCGAGCACGCCCACCGCCGGGTGCGCGCGCCGGGCACACGTCCGCCGGTGACGCGCCCGCCCTCCGCTACGGTTCCACGAACTGCGCCCCGACGTCCCGCAGCCGCGCGTGGAGTTCGCCGAAGACGGCCGCGGCCCGGTCGCCCGGCCAGTCCGACGGCAGCAGCTCGCGCGGCAGGCCGGGGTCGGCGTACGGCAGCCGCCGCCAGCTGTCCAGAGCCCGCAGGTAGTTCCGGTAGGCCTCCTCCGGGGTGGGCTCGGCGCCCTGCTGGAGGGCGCGCAGCACCGGCTCGTGCAGGTCGAGGAACTCCTCGTGGGCCTTGGCCAGGGCCGCCAGGTCCCACCAGCGGGCCACCGCCTCCGCGGTCGGCGCGAACCCCAGGTGCGCGCCGCGGAACAGTTCCACGTACGCCGTCAGGTGCAGCCGCTCCAGGGTGTGCCCGGTCTCCTGCTCCACATGGGCGGGGGCGATCCACACGCCCGGCGCCACCGCGCCGAAGCCGAGCCGGGCCAGGCGGGAGCGCAGCAGGTGCCGCTTGTGCCGCTCCTGCTCGGGGACCGAGAAGACCGCCAGCAGCCATTCCCCGGGGGCCTGCGGGGTTCCGGCGCCGCGGTCCCCGTAGATCCGCCGGTCGCCGTCGTCCAGCAGCCGGCGGGCCTCCGCGGAGAGCTCGTACCCGGCGGAGCCGTCCGCGGCGCGCGCGGGCAGCAGGAAGCCGCGCCGCTTGAGCCGGGACACCGACGAGCGGACCGACGGCGCGTCCACGCCGGCCGCGCCCAGCAGCCGGACCAGCGCGGACACCGGGACCGGGCCCCCGAAGGACCGCCCGTAGGCGCCGTAGAACGTGACGATCAGGGATCGCGGGGTGTGCTGCTCTGCCACGGGCTCACTCTAGATCGCGCAGCCGGTAGCGTTGCAGTTTGCCGGTGGCGGTTCGCGGCAGGGCGGGGACGAAGACGAACACGCGCGGGCACTTGTGCGGGGCGAGCTCGGCCCGCATGAACGTGCGCAGCGCCTCCTCCGACAGGGTGGACCCGGCCCGGGCGACGGTGTACGCGACCACGATCTGCCCGCGCCGCTCGTCCGGCCGCCCGACCACCGCCGCCTCGGCCACGTCGGGGTGGCGCATCAGGGCCTCCTCCACCTCCGGGCCCGCGATGTTGTACCCCGCCGAGACGATCATGTCGTCGGCGCGGGCGACGTAGCGGAAGTAGCCCTCCGGATCCCGGACGTAGGTGTCGCCGGTCAGGTTCCAGCCGCCGCGGACGTACTCCTCCTGCCGCGGGTCCGCCAGGTACCGGCAGCCCACGGGCCCGCGCACGGCGAGCAGCCCCGGCTCGTTGTCCGCGACCGGCCGGCCCGCGGCGTCGACCACGCGGGCCTGCCAGCCGGGGACGACCCGGCCGGTGGTCCCGGGGCGGATGTCGTCGTCGGCGGCGGAGATGAAGATGTGCAGCAGCTCGGTGGCGCCGATCCCGTTGATGATCCGCAGTCCGGTCCGCTCGTACCAGGCCTGCCAGGTCGCGGCCGGGAGGTTCTCGCCCGCCGAGACGCAGCGGCGCAGCGCGGAGAGGTCGTAGGCCCCGACGTGGTACGGGCCCAGCGCGTCCAGCATCGCCCGGTAGGCGGTGGGGGCGGTGAACAGGACCGTCACCCGGTGTTCGGCGAGGGCGGGCAGCAGCCGGCGCGGCCCGGCCTGGTCCATCAGCAGCGCGCAGGCGCCCGCGCGCAGCGGGAAGACGACCAGGCCGCCGAGGCCGAAGGTGAACCCGAGCGGCGGACTGCCCGCGAAGACGTCGTCGGGCCGGGGTCTGAGCACGTTGCGGGAGAAGGTGTCGGCCACCGACAGCAGGTCCCGGTGGAAGTGCATGCAGCCCTTGGGGCGGCCGGTGGTCCCGGAGGTGAAGGCGATCAGGGCCACGTCGTCGGCGGAGGTCTCCACGGCCGGGAAGGGCTCCCGGCGGCGCTCGGCGAGCCGCAGCAGGTCGCCGGGCCCCTCGCCGCCGTACGGGGCGATCCGCAGGCCGGGCACCGCCGCCCGGGCCAGATCGTCCAGCACCGACACGTGGCACAGCGCGTGCCGCACCCGGGCCATCGCGCACACCGTGGCCAGCTCCTGGGCCCGCTGCTGGGCCAGCACGGTGACGGCCACCGCGCCCGCCTTCATCACCGCGAGCCAGCAGGCGGCCAGCCACGGCCCGGTCGGGCCGCGCAGCAGCACCCGGTTGCCGGGGACCACGCCGAGGTCGGCGGTGAGCACGTGCGCCAGGCCGTCCACGCGGTCGCGCAGCTCCCCGTACGTCCACACCTCGCCGCTCTCGCTGCGGAAGGCGGGGCGGTCCGGGCCGAGGCGGGCGATGGTGCCGTCGAGGAGCTCGGCCCCGCAGTTGAGGCGGTCCGGGTAGGCCAGTTCGGGCAGTTCGAAGAGGAGCTGCGGCCAGGTGTGGGCCGGCGGCAGGTGGTCGCGGGCGAAGGTGTCGGTGTGGGCGGATGGCTTGAGCTCCAAGGCGGGTTCGCCCCCTTGCAACGGCAGCGGCCCCCTGGCGGGGACCGAAGTGGGTGGAGCCGGCCGTGCGGTGTTGCCACGAGCGTATCGTGATGGTGACGGCAGTCAATACGACGCGATAGAAGCGGGGATGTTCGGATGACCGGATTCGCGCTCGGAGCGGAACAAGAGGAGTGGTGCGCCGAACTGCGCACCCTGGCGGCCGCGCGGCTGCGTCCGCTGGCCGACAAGGGGGAGCCCGGGCGGGTCAACCGCCCGCTGCTGGCCGAGCTCGGCGCGCTCGGCCTGCTGGAGCGGGTCTTCGACGCGGGCGCCCTGGAGCTGTGCCTGCTGCGCGAGTCCCTCGCGTACGGGTGCACGGAGGCGGAGACGGCCCTGGCCCTCCAGGGCCTGGGCGCCCACCCGGTGCTGAGCGCGGGCACGGCGGAGCAGCGGGAGCACTGGCTGCCGCAGGTGCGGGCGGGGCGGGCGGTGGCGGCCTTCGCGCTGAGCGAGCCGGGGGCAGGGTCGGACGCGGCGGCGCTGGCCCTGGGGGCCGAGCCGGACGCGGCCGCGGGCGGAGCGGGCGGCTGGCGGCTGACCGGGGAGAAGTGCTGGATCTCCAACGCGCCCGAGGCGGATTTCTACACCGTGTTCGCCCGGACGGGTGAAGGGCCGGGCGCCAAGGGCGTCACCGCCTTCCTGGTCCCGGCCGACCGGCCGGGCCTGTCGGGGGAGCCCCTGGACATGCTCTCCCCGCACCCCATCGGCCGCCTGGTCTTCGACGGGGTCCCCGTGGGCCCGCAGGACCTGCTGGGCGAGCCGGGCCGCGGCTTCGCGGTGGCCATGGCCACGCTGAACCTGTTCCGGCCCAGCGTCGGGGCCTTCGCGGTCGGCATGGCCCGGGCCGCGCTGGACGCGACGCTCGCCCACACCGCGCGCCGGCCGGCGTTCGGCGGGGTCCTCGGCGACCTCCAGGCGGTCGGGCACCGGGTGGCCGAGATGGCCACCCGGACGGAAGCCGCCCGGCTGCTGGTCTACGCGGCCGCCGGCGCCTACGACGCGGGCGCCGCGGACGTCCCGCGCCGCTCGGCGATGGCGAAGCTGCTGGCGACGGAGACGGCACAGTACGTGGTCGACCACGCCGTCCAGCTGCACGGGGCGGCGGCGCTGCAGCGCGGCCACCTCCTGGAGCACCTGTACCGGGAGGTCCGCGCCCCGCGGATCTACGAGGGTGCGAGCGAGGTCCAGCGGACGATCATCGCGCGGGAGCTTTACCGGTGAGCCCCGAGCGCATCAACCCGGCCGAGCTCTCCCCGCCGGCGGGCTTCTCCCACGCGGTGGCCGCGACCGGGTCCCGGCTGGTCTTCCTCGCGGGCCAGACCGCCCTGGATGCCTCGGGCAAGATCGTCGGCGACACCCTGCCCGAGCAGTTCGAGCGGGCCCTGTCCGGGCTGCTGACGGCGCTGGCCGCGGCCGGCGGCACGGCGGCGGACCTGGTGCGCGTGACGGTGTACGCGGTGGACGTGGCGGAGTACCGGGCCTGCGCCCGCGAACTGGGCCGCATCTGGCGGCGCTTGGCGGGCCGCGACTACCCCGCGATGGCGGTGGTGGGGATCGTCCGGCTCTGGGACGTGGAGGCCCTGGTCGAACTGGACGGCATCGCCGTCCTCGACGGGGCGGCTCCACCACGGCTTTGACAGGGGGCGGACGAGGAGGGAGGGTGGATATGTCCCGGTTTGTGACATCATCAACAATGCTCGGAGGTGCATGGCCATGCGCCGAGGGATCATTGCAGCAGTCGTGGCGGGGGTCGCGGGCGCGACGCTCGGCCTCATGCCGGTGAGCAGTGCTTTCGCCGCGGGACCCACGCAGGTGCCCCAGAACAACCGCTGGTGCGACGACTGGCGCGGCGACTGGCGCGACTGCTGTGACTGGAACTACCGCGGCGACCGCTACGACCGGTGCTGGGACGTAGACGCCTGGTACGGCTACCGCAACTACGACCGGTACGACCACGGGAACCGCCACTACAACCACGACCACGGACGCGGCTACGTCATCGTGTACGGCAACTGGTACGACCCCTGGTACGACGGCCGCTAGCACGCACCCCTGAAGCGCATCGCCGGAGCGCCTCGCCGAAGCCCGCCGAGCCGCCTCGTGCGACGAGGGGCCGGCCCGGGACACCCCGGGCCGGCCCCTCCGCTTGCTGCCCGGTCGGCGCGGGCGGCCGGGCGCGCGCCCCGCGCTCAGCCCTCCAGCAGCGTCCCCATCCACTCCTCGATCCCGGCGACGGTGCGCGGCAGCGCCCCCGACATCAGGCGCGCCCCGGTCGCCGTGATGACGAGGTCGTCCTCGATGCGGACGCCGATGCCCCGCAGTTCCGGCGGCAGCGTCTCGTCGTCGGGCTGGAGGTACAGGCCGGGCTCCACGGTCAGCACCTGCCCCTCCTCCAGCACCCCGTCGAGGTAGGTCCCGGCGCGCGCCTTGGCGCAGTCGTGGACGTCGAGGCCGAGCATGTGGCCGCTGCTGCAGAGGGTGTAGCGCCGGTGGAGGTCGCCCTGCGCGTCCTTGAGCACGCCCCACTCCGCCAGTCCCTCCGCGATCACCCGCATCCCGGCGCGGTGGAAGTCGCGGAAGCTCGCGCCGGGGCGCAGCGCGGCGATGCCCGCCTCCTGGGCGGCGAGCACCAGCTCGTACACCTGCTTCTGGACGGGGGAGAAGCGGCCCGACAGCGGGAGGGTGCGGGTGACGTCTGCCGTGTAGAGGGTGTCGGTCTCCACGCCCGCGTCCAGCAGCAGCAGTTCGTCCCGGTCGAGCCGCCCGTCGTTGCGGATCCAGTGCAGGACGCACGCGTGGGCCCCTGATGCCGCGATGGTGTCGTACCCGGTGCCGTTGCCCTCGGCGCGGGCGCGCAGGTCGAAGACGCCCTCGATCCACCGCTCGCCGCGCGGGTGCGCCAGCGCCCGCGGCAGCGCCCGTACGACGTCCTCGAACCCGGCGGTGGTGTGGTCGACCGCGAGCTGGAGCTGCTCGACCTCCCAGGCGTCCTTGACCAGGCGCAGTTCGGAGAGCGCGGCCGCCAGCTCCGGGTCGGTGGCGGGATTGCGGCCCTCCGGGGTCCCCAGGGTGTCCAGGTGGGCGCAGCGCAGCCCGGTCAGGCGCTCCGCCTCCGCCAGGTCGGGGCGGCGGCCCACCCAGAACTCGCCGTAGCGGCGGTCCCGGTAGAACTCCTCGTTGCCGTCCGTGCGCGCGGAGCGCGGGCGCAGGTAGAGCACGGCCTCGTGGCCGTGCGGGCCCGCGGGCTCCAGCACCAGGACGTGGCCCACCTGGTCCTCGCCGGTCAGGCCGGTCAGCCAGGCGTACGCGCTGTGCGGGCGGAAGCGGTGGTCGCAGTCGTTGGAGCGGACCTTCAGCTCACCGGCGGGGACGATCAGCCGCTCGCCCGGGAACAGCGCCGAGAGCCGCGCGCGCCGGGCGGGGGTGACGTCGTACCCGGGGACCCGTGCCGCGTCGGGGAGCGGCGACGGTGCCCAGTTGCCGGCCATGAAGCGGGACAACTCGGGGGATACCGGCAGGTCGTGGCTGCCGATGTTGAGGCGGGAGGAGGCGTCGGTCACGGGGGCTCCCTGGGGAGGACGAGAACTGGTGGGTGCACAGGTCTTGTCAGTGCAATTTCACATTACTATGTTACAGCTCACACCGCGGCGCGTTAATCCCCGTCAAACGCCGTGCGTCACAAGGCAGTTCGCGTACCACGCGCGAGGCGCCATGCCCGCACCACGCACCCGCACCACGCACCAGCCTCACGCACCGCGTCCCACCCCAGCACCCTGCGCGCCATGTCCCCCACCTCCCCTTTTCCAGGAGTCCTTGGTGTCCCAGCACAGAGCCGTGCGTACGTCCCTCCTCTCGGCCGCCGTGGCCGTCACCCTCCTCGCCACCGCCGGGCAGGCCGTGACCCAGGCCGCCGAGACCGTGGCCGCCCCCGCCCCCGCCCGGGCCGGTGCCGCAGCCGCGCCCGCGGCCTTCACCGGCGGGGCGCCCGGCGCGAACCCGTTCGACGAGGTCGACCGCGTCGCCACGCAGAAGGAGGCCGTTCCCGCCCCGGCCCCCGCCCCCGGTGCCGACCGGGCCCCCGGCACCGCCCCGGCCCCCGCCCCCGCAGCAGGCCGTACGCCGGGCGCCGCCACGGCCGCGGCCGCGCCCGCCGAGCGCACCGAGAAGAGCCGCAGGTCCGTCGCCGCCCAGGCCGCGCCCGCCGGCAAGACCACCGCGGGGGTCCCCTGCACCCTCGACGGGATCACCGGCCTGTCGCCGGAGCAGTTCGCCGACTTCCTCGGCGACCAGGCCGTCACCGCCGAGGGCTGTCTGCGGAACCTGATCTGGACCTGGGACGCCCGCCTGGCCCCGGTCATGTCCGACGCCCACGTCCAGGCCGTCTCCCGGCGGATATCCGCCCTGGCCGCCGCCCACGACGGCCGCAACTCCTCCCACCTGGAGGAGATGTTCACCTACCTGCACGCCGTGGCCTACCACGACTACTCGCGCTCCGAGATCGACGTCACCGACGCCCCGACCGTCGACGCCATGCGCCGGGCCATCGCCGACTTCGGCGCCGCCGCCCACACCTTCGACACCACGGCCTCCAACGCCCGCACCCTGCGCGAGGCCCTCTACGCCGGCAGCGCGCCCGGCCTGCGCCAGCACCAGCTGGAGCTGATCAAGAAGGTCCTGGCCACCATGGACCCGGCGCACCCGGCCACGCACCAGGACACCGCCTGGGCGGGCGCCGCCCTGGCCGCCCTGTCCGTGAACTACCTCGGCGTCTACCCGGGCAACCAGGACACCGCCTTCCACGCGGCGGTGGCCGCCGACGCCGCGTACCGCGACGTCTTCAAGGCCTTCGCCGGATACGGCCACCTCAAGGGCACCGCCAACTCCTGGGTGGCGCGCGACGCGCTCGGCGAGTTCGGCCGCTTCGGCCAGGTCGACGCGGTCAAGGACCGCACCGTCGCCGACCTCGGCGCCCTGCTCCCGGTCGCCCGCTCCACCTTCGGCGACGGGAGCGAGCAGTGGGCCAAGGTGGTCTCCTGGCTCAACTTCTACGGGGCGTGCAAGCCGTACGGGGTGTGCAAGGAGGACATCGAGAAGCAGCTCTTCCCCCACACGTACACCTACGACAACGGCGGCATCAAGGTCCGCACCGCCCTGGACCGGGCCACCGTCGACCAGCTCTACTACGCCAGCAAGCAGGTCAAGACGCAGTTCCACCGGGTCCTGGGCACCGACCAGCCGCTCGCCGGCGATCCGAACACCACCCTGAACATCGTCCTGTACGCCTCCCGCGCCGACTACGTGAACTACCACCCGATCCTGACGGGCTACGGCACCAACAACGGCGGCATCTACATCGAGAACGGCGCCACCTTCTACACCTACCAGCGGCGCGTCCCGCAGGACTCCACCCTCACCCTCGAGGAGCTCTTCCGCCACGAGTACACGCACTACCTCAACGGGCGCTTCGCCGTCCCCGGCTTCTTCGGCCAGGGAGCCTGGTACGAGAACGACCGCACGACCGCCATGGACGAGGGCACCGCCGAGTTCTTCGACGGCGCCACCCGCGACAACGGCATCGCCGTCCGCAAGTCCCTGGTCCGCGGCATCATCAGCGACACCGCGGGGGGCGGCCCGCGCATGAGCGTCGACCAGCTGCTGCACGCCACGTACGACGGGGACGGCTTCCGCTTCTACAACTACGCGGGCACCTTCTTCGAGTTCCTGTGGACCGAGAAGCCCTCGCTGCTGCGCGAGATGTACACCCACCTGCGCAGCGACGACGTGGCCGGCTTCGACGCCTGGCGCCACCGGATGGGCTCGGACACCTACCTCCAGCGCGACTACGACCGCTTCCTGGACGCGCAGATCGCCAAGGTCAACGACCTGTACGTGCCGAACACCGTCTTCACGCCCAACGAGCAGCTGCGCGACTCCGCGCTCGCGGCCGTGAAGTCCTCCTTCGCCACGGCCACGTACAACACGCCGGACTGCGTGGAGAACGGGGACCCGGGCAAGCGGCGGTTCACCTGCACCGGGCGGATCACCGCGAACCTGAGCAACTGGCACAGCGACGACCAGAACTTCAAGGACATGTCGGAGACGGTGGACTACTTCCTCCTGGACCGGGCGGGCGCGGCCTCCAACAACCTCGCCGACATGAACTGCACCTTCGGCCCGGTGGAGGTCTGGTCCAACCACAAGGCCGGGACCTCGGGTTACAGCTGCGAGGGACCGCTGCGCAGCTGAGCGGCGCCGGCGGTCGGCCCCGCTGCCACGGGGGGCGGGGCCGGCCGCCGCGCAGGCCCGAGAGGGGCCTAGGCACCCACTAAAGAATGTGACATATTACTGCCGTGCCCAAGAGACATCCCCTGGACGTCGTGATCATCGGAGCCGGCGTCGTCGGCGCTGCCTGCGCGTACTACGCGGCCCGCGCCGGCCTGCGCACGGCCGTCGTCGACCGCGGCCCCGTCGCCGGCGGCACCACCGGTGCGGGGGAGGGCAACCTCCTCGTCTCCGACAAGGAGGCCGGCCCGGAGCTCGACCTCGCCTTGCTGTCGGCGGCCCTGTGGCGCCAACTCGCCGCGGAGCTCCCGCAGGAGGTCGAGTACGAGCCCAAGGGCGGCCTCGTCGTCGCCCCTGACGAAGCCACCCTGAAGGCACTGCGCGACTTCGCCGCCAGCCAGCGCGCCGCCGGGGTGGAGGCGCGGGAGGCCGACCCCGCCGCACTGCGCGACCTGGAGCCGCACCTCGCACCGGGGGCGGCCGGCGGGTTCCACTACCCCCAGGACGCCCAGGTCCAGCCGGCCCAGGCGGCGGCCCGGATGCTGGCCGCCTCCGGGGCCGAGCTCCACCTGGGCGAGGAGGTCACGGCCGTGCTGCGCACCGCCGACGGCCGCGTCCGGGGCGTCCGCACGCCCCGGGGCGACCTCGCGGCCCCCGCGGTGGTCAACGCCGCCGGGACCTGGGGCGGCCGCATCGCCGAACTCGCCGGCACCACGCTGCCGGTGCTTCCGCGGCGCGGGTTCGTCCTGGTGACGGAGCCGCTGCCGCGGCTGGTCCGGCACAAGGTCTACGCCGCGGACTACATCGCGGACGTCGCCAGCGGCTCCGCGGCCCTGCAGTCCTCGGCCGTGGTCGAGGGCACCCCGGCGGGCCCGGTGCTGATCGGGGCCACCCGGGAGCGGGTCGGCTTCGACCGCTCCCTGTCGGTGGAGGCCCTGCGCCGCCTCGGCGCCCAGGCGGCCGCGCTGTTCCCGGTCCTGGCGGACGTCCGGGTGCTGCGCACCTACCACGGCTTCCGCCCCTACCTCCCCGACCACCTCCCGGCCATCGGCCCGGACCCCCGCGTCCCCGGCCTCCTCCACGCCTGCGGCCACGAGGGCGCCGGCATCGGCCTGGCCCCGGCCACGGGGGTGCTCATCGCCTCGTCCCTGACCGACACCCCGCCCCCCGTCCCCCTCGCGCCGTTCGACCCGAACCGTTTCCCTCCCAGCCCGTCCGGCGTTTGAGGACCGGAAGTCCGGGGGCGGAGCCCCCGGGATACGGAGAAAGGGCGGGGCGGGGAGAGGCTCCGCGCAGCGGCCCCCGCCCCGGACCGCCCACCCCCCGCCCGACCGCACCACAGCCCACCCCCCGCCCGACCGCAACAGGCCCACCCGCCCGGACCACCCTGCCCGCCCGGTGGCGACCGGCCCCACCCGCCGAGGGAGACACGAAGATGACCCACCCCGCCCCCCGGCCGGACCGGACCCCCCGCACCCTGGTCGGAGGCCACCCGGACGCCACCTACACCCTCCGCTTCGACGGCCGCGAACTGACCGCCGGCGCGGGCCAGAGCATCGCCGCCGTCCTGTGGGCCGCCGGGATCCTCGCCTGGCGCACCACCCGCGTCGGCGGCCGCCCCCGCGGCGCGTTCTGCGGCATCGGCAGCTGCTACGACTGCCTCGTCACCGTCAACGGGCGCCCGAACCAGCGCGCCTGCCTCGTCCCCGCCCAGCCGGGCGACACCGTCACCACCCAGGAAGGGACCGGCCGTGCCGACCTCGCCGTCTGACCCGCGACCGAAGCCTTCGCAGCCGCCGCAGCCCCCGGCCGACCTCGCGGTGGTCGGCGCCGGCCCGGCCGGCCTGGCCGCCACGGTGGCCGCGGCCTCCCTCGGCCTGCGCGTGGTCCTGCTGGACGCGGGGGAGCGGCCCGGCGGCCAGTTCTACCGGCACCCGGCCCCCGCCCTGGGGGCCGAGCGCCCCGAGGCCCTGCACCACGGCTGGGGCGCCTTCGCCGAGCGGGACGCCGCCCTCGCGGCCCACGTCGCGGCGGGCCGCGTCACCCACCTCGCCGGCCACCACGTCTGGACGGTGGTCCCGGCGGCCGCGGAGGCCCCGGCGGCGACTCCTGGGCCGGCCGAAGCCTCCCCCGCCTGGACCCTGCACGCCGTCGCCGCCCCCGACGACCGCCCGGCCACCGTCCACGCCCGAGCCGTCCTGCTGGCCACCGGCGCGTACGAACGCCAGCTCCCCTTCCCCGGCTGGACCCTCCCCGGGGTGGTCGGCGCGGGCGGCGCCCAGGCCATGCTCAAGTCCGGCCTCGTCCTGCCGGGCCGGCGCGTCGTCGTGGCCGGCAGCGGCCCCCTGCTCCTCGCCGTCGCCGGCTCGCTCGCCGCGGCCGGGGCCCGGGTGCCGGCCGTGGTCGAGGCCGCCGCCTACACCGCGTACGCCCCGTACCTGCCGGCCCTGCTGCGCAATCCGGCCAAGCTCGCCGAAGGCGCCACGTACGGCGGCGCCCTGCTGCGCCGTCACATCCGGCTCCTGACCCGCCACGCGGTGACCGCCGCGCACGGCACCGACCGCGTCGAGGCCGTCACCGTGGCCCGCCTGGACCGGGACTGGCGGCCGGTGCCCGGCACGGCCCGCCGGATCCCGTGCGACGCCGTCGCCGTGGGCCACGGGCTGGTTCCGCAGCTGGAACTGGCCACCTCCCTCGGCTGCGCCACCCGCCGCGCCGCGGACGGCACGGTGGCCCTGGAGCTCGATGCGCGCCAGCGGACCTCCGTTCCCGGCATCTGGTCCGCGGGCGAGACCGGCGGCATCGGTGGCGCCCAACTGGCCGTGGTCGAGGGGGAGATCGCCGCCCATGCGATCGCCGGCCGACCCGTTCCCGCCGCCCTGTCCCGCCACCGCGCCCGGCTGCGCGCCTTCGCCGACGCCATGGGCGCGGCCCACCGCCCGGGCGCCGGCTGGACGGACTGGCTGACCGACGACACCGACGTGTGCCGGTGCGAGGAGGTCCCGGCCGCCCGGATCCGGGAGGCCGTGTGCGACCTCGGCGCCCGGGACGCCCGTACGGCCAAGCTCCTCACCCGCGCCGGGATGGGCTGGTGCCAGGGCCGGATGTGCGGCCCGGCCGTGGCGGCGCTCGCCGGCGAGGAGCCGGCCGCGGACCGCCGGCCCCTGTCCTGCCCGGTGCCCCTGCGCCATCTGGCCGAACTGCCCGCCCCCGAGGCCTGATCGGCGGCGCACCCACGGCCCGCCGGGTTCCCGCCCGCACTCCGCCCGCCGCCGAACCGCAGGCTCCGGCCCCTTGTGGCCGAGTCGCACCCCCAAGTAAAATGTCACACACCACTCTAGGGAGCTCTCCATGACCGACGCGCACACCGCCGCGCCCGCGCCCTCCGCCCCCGCGGACACCCGTACCCGCCCCTGGCACGGCATCATGGTCGCCACCGCCCTGCCGCTGCGGGAGGACCTCTCCGTCGACTACGACGCCTACGCCGAACACGTCGCCTGGCTCATCGCCAACGGCTGCGACGGCGTGGTCCCCAACGGCTCCCTCGGCGAATACCAGACCCTCACCGACGAGGAGCGCGCCCGCGTCGTCCGCACGGCCGTCGAGGCCGCCGGCGACGGCGGCCGCGTCATGCCCGGCGTCGCCGCCTACGGCAGCGCCGAGGCCCGCCGCTGGGCCGACCAGGCCGCCGAGGCCGGCGCCGGCTCCGTCCTCCTCCTGCCGCCCAACGCCTTCCGCGCCGACACCGAGGCGGTCCGCGCGCACTACGCCGAGGCGGCCCGCTCCGGCCTGCCGGTGGTCGCGTACAACAACCCCATCGACACCAAGGTGGACCTGACCCCCGAACTGCTCGCCCGGCTCCACGCCGACGGCAGCATCGTCGCCGTCAAGGAGTTCAGCGGCGACGTGCGCCGCGCCTACGAGATCGCCGAACTCGCCCCGGGCCTGGACCTGCTGATCGGCGCCGACGACGTCCTGCTCGAACTCGCCCTCGCCGGCGCGGTCGGCTGGATCGCCGGCTACCCCAACGCCCTGCCGCGCTCCTGCGCCACCCTCTACCGGGCCGCCGTCGCCGGCGACCTCGCCACCGCGCTGCCGCTCTACAAGTCCCTGCACTCCCTGCTGCGCTGGGACTCCAAGACCGAGTTCGTCCAGGCCATCAAGCTCTCCATGGACCTGGCCGGACGCCACGGCGGCGCCACCCGCCCGCCCCGCTTCCCGCTGGCCGGGGACACCGAGGCGGCCGTCCGCGCCGCCACCGAGAAGGCCCTCGCCGAGGGACTCAACTAGCCGACCGGGGGGACCCCATGCGCACGCGCCACATCTACCACGCGGTGGACTCGCACACCGAGGGCATGCCGACCCGGGTGATCACCGGCGGCGTCGGGGTGATCCCCGGCGCCACCATGGCCGACAAGCGGCTCCACTTCATCGAGCACATGGACCACGTCCGCACCCTGCTCATGTACGAGCCGCGCGGCCACTCCGCGATGAGCGGCGCGATCCTCCAGCCCCCCACCCGGCCCGACGCCGACTACGGCGTGCTCTACATCGAGGTGTCGGGCCTGCTGCCCATGTGCGGGCACGGCACCATTGGGGTCGCCACCGTCCTCGTCGAGACGGGCATGGTGGCGGCCGTCGAGCCGGTCACCACCGTCCGCCTCGACACCCCGGCCGGACTCGTCGCGGTCGACGTCCGCGTGGAGGACGGGGCGGCCACCGCCGTCACCCTCACCAACGTCCCCGCCTTCTGCGTCGGCCTCGACCTCAAGGCCGAGGTCCCCGGCTACGGCACGGTCACCTACGACCTCGCCTACGGCGGCAACTTCTACGCCTTCGTCGAACTCGACGCCCTGGGCCTGCCCTTCGACCGCGCCCGCAAGGAAGACCTGATCGCCGCCGGCCTCGCCGTCATGGACGCCGTCAACGCCTCCGGGGACCGGCCCGTCCACCCCGAGAACCCCTCCATCGCCGGGGTCAAGCACGTCTACCTCGCCGCCCCCGGCTCCGACGCCCGCCGCTCCCGGCACGCCATGGCCATCCACCCGGGCTGGTTCGACCGCTCACCCTG
Organism: Streptomyces sp. NPDC046866; assembly: GCF_040704625.1. Classification (NCBI taxonomy): domain Bacteria; kingdom Bacillati; phylum Actinomycetota; class Actinomycetes; order Kitasatosporales; family Streptomycetaceae; genus Streptomyces; species Streptomyces sp. NPDC046866. Next base: position 42,435 of record NZ_JBEYXN010000024.1, on the reverse strand, counting down.
CGGTACGGGCACCAGCGCGCGCATGGCCCAGCTGCACGCGCGCGGCCTGCTCGCCCTCGACACCGACTTCGTCAACGAGTCCTTCATCGGCACCGAGTTCACCGGCCGCCTCGTCGGACGCACCACGGTCGGCCCGTACGAGGCCGTCGTCCCCACCGTCACCGGCCGCGCCTGGATCACCGGCACCGCCCAGTACTTCCTGGACCCGACCGACCCCTTCCCCGGAGGCTTCCTGCTGTGACCGAGCTGACCGCCGTACGGACCGTCGACTACCACACGGGCGGCGAGCCCTTCCGGATCGTCGACACCCGCGCCGCCGGGCTGCCGGCCGTGCCCGGGGACACGGTCGCCGAGCGCTGCGCGACCGCCATCGGGCCCGGCGGCTCCGGGACGGCCCCGCGGCGGGGCGGGCTGGACGACGTACGGCGGCTCCTCGTGCAGGAGCCGCGCGGGCACGCCGGCATGTACGGCGGGTTCGTCGTGCCGCCCGACGACGACGGCGCCCACCTCGGAGTGCTGTTCTGGCACAAGGACGGCTACTCCACCGCCTGCGGCCACGGCACCATGGCGCTCGGCGCCTGGGCGGTGGACACCGGCCTCGTCGCCGCCCCCGACCACGGGGACGTGCAGGTGCGGATCGACGTGCCCTCGGGGCGGGTCGCGGCCACCGTGCACCGCGACGGCGGCCGCACCACCGGCGTCACCTTCCGCAACGTGCCGGCCCGGGTCGCCGCCCGCAAGGTGCCCGTCGCGACCACCCTCGGGCTCGCGGAGGCGGACATCGCGCACGCCGGCGCCTGCTACGCCTCCGTGCGCGCCCGCGACCTCGGCCTGGAGGTCTCCCGGGCCGCCCTGCCCGACCTGGTGCGCGCCGGGCGGGAGATCCGCACCGCGCTCGCCACCCATCCCGCGACCTGGCATCCGGGCGGGCCGCTGCTCTCCGGGGTCTACGGGGTGATCCTTTACGAGGAGCTGCCCGACACCCCGTTCGGCCCGCACCAGCGCAACGTCACCGTCTTCGCCGACGGGCAGATCGACCGCTCGCCCTGCGGCTCCGGCACCTCGGCGCGGCTCGCGCTGCTGGCGGAGGACGGGCGGCTGGGGGCGGGGGAGGACCTGCTGCACGAGTCGGTGGTGGGCACGGTGTTCACGGGCCGGTTGCTCGCGCCGGACGCGGGCCACGAGGCCGAGGGAGTGGTCACGGAGGTCACCGGCACTGCGTACCGGACCGGCGAGCACCTGTTCACCCTCGCGCCGCACGACGCCCTCGGCCAGGGCTTCCACCTGTGATCCGGCAGTTCGGGGCCGAGGAGCTCGCCGGGCTGATCGGCCCGGCCGGGGCCGCCGACGCCCTGGCCGACGCGCTGCGGGCCGGGCTGGACCCGGAGTCCTGCCCGCAGCGCAGTGCGGTGGCCGTGCCGGGCGGGGGAGAGCTGCTGCTGATGCCGGCCGCGCAGGGGGCGTACGCCGGGGTGAAGATCGCCGGGGTCGCGCCCGGCAACCCGGCGCGCGGCCTGCCCCGCATCACCGGCTCGTACCTGCTGCTGGACGGGGCCACCCTGCGCCCGGTCGCCCTGCTGGACGGCGCCGCCCTCACGGCGCTGCGCACGCCCGCGGTCTCGGCGCTGGCGCTGCGGTACCTGGCGCCCGAGGGGCGGCCGCTGCGGCTGGTGCTGTTCGGCAGCGGGCCGCAGGCGTACGGCCACCTCCACGCCGCCGCGGCCGTACGGGAGTTGGGGAGGGCCGTGGTCGTGGCCCGCGACCCGGCCGGGGTGCGGAAGCTGGTCGGGCACGCCGAGTCCCTCGGGATCCCCGCCCGCGCGGGCACGGCGGCGGACGTGGCCGGCGCCGACCTGGTGCTGTGCTGCACGACGGCCCGCACCCCGCTCTTCGACGGGCGCCTGGTGGACCCCGGGGCGGTGGTCGTCGCGGTCGGCTCGCACGAGCCGGACGCCCGGGAGACCGACACGGCCCTGGTGCGGCGCTCGGCCGTGTACGTGGAGGCGCGCTCGGCGGCCCTGCGGGAGGCGGGGGACCTGCTGATCCCGGAGGCGGAGGGGGCGATCGGCCCCGGTCATATCAACGGCACCCTGGCCGACCTGGTGGCGGGCCGGATGCCGGCGCCCGGACCGCCGGGTTGTCCACAGCTCTTCAAGAGCGTGGGCATGGCCTGGGAGGATCTTGCCGTGGCGGTGGCGATGTACCACGCGGCCGGGGCGGGCGGGGCACACAGCGAAACGTGACATTGTACGCTGTTCCTCTGCACCTCGGTGGTGTGATGGGGTCTCGGAGGAAAGCAATGGGTGACCTGAAGCAGCACAGTCTCATCAAGGCCCAGGAGCGGCTGCGCGACCAGGTCGGCCACGCCCTGCGGGCCGCCCTGATAGCGGGCGAACTCCGCCCCGGCAGCGTCTACTCGGCGCCCGGGCTCGCCGCCGAGCTCGGCGTCTCGGCCACCCCGGTCCGCGAGGCCATGCTCGACCTCGCCCGCGAGGGACTGGTGGAACCTGTCCGCAACAAGGGCTTCCGGATCACCGAGGTCAGCGAGCGCGACCTGGACCAGTACACGGAACTCCGCACGATGATCGAGGTCCCGACGGTGGGCAAGGTCACCAAGATCGCCACCAAGGACCAACTGGAGGCCCTCCGCCCGATCGCGGAGGAGATCGTCACCAGCGCCCGCGAGCACAACCTCATCGGCTACCTCGAAGCGGACCGCCGCTTCCACCTCACCCTCCTCGGCCTGGCCGGCAACGACCGCCTGGTCGAAACGGTGGGCGACCTGCGCAAGCGCTCCCGCCTCTACGGCCTGACCGGCCTCGACGAGGCGGGCAAGCTGGTCTCCAGCGCGGAGGAGCACATCGAGCTCCTGGACCTGATGCTCTCGGGCGACGCGGAGGCCGCCGAGGCCTGCATGCTCCGCCACCTGGGCCACGTCCGCTCCCTGTGGGCCCAGGGCCGCAACGAACCGGTGGGCCGCCCCACCCCCACCACCCTCGGCTCCGCCCTCTGACCGAAGGCCCGGCGCCGCGCGGCGCATAGGACGCCGCGGCCGCCCGGTCGCTGACCGCCGCATCGGCCCGGCGGTGCGCCGGGCTGCGTCCGCGGGGTCCCAACTGCCGTGCGGAGCCTTCCGTTTGGACACGGGTGGGTAACGGCGCCGGTCAGGGGTTGTCAGTGCAATTTCACATTACTATGTTACCGGTCACATCATAGAGCGCGGCCCTTCACTGGAGTGACCATGACCAAGCGCACCCAACTCGCCCTCGCCACCGCCCTGGTGGCCGCTCTCGCACTCGGTGCCTCCGGCTGCTCCGACCCCAAGAAGGGTTCCGCCGGCGGCGGTGCGTCCAACCCCGCCTCCGCCAACGACGGCAAGGTCCTCGGCGGCACCCCCGTCAAGGGCGGCACCCTCACCGTCCTGTCCAACCAGGACTTCGCCCACCTCGACCCCGCCCGCAACTGGGTCATGCCGACCATGGACTTCGGGACCCGGCTGCTCTACCGCACCCTCGTCACCTTCAAGGCCGAGCCCGGCAAGGGCGGCAGCGAACTCGTCCCCGACCTCGCCACCGACCTCGGCACCCCCTCCAACGGCGGCCGCACCTGGACCTTCACCCTGAAGGAGGGCCTCAAGTACGAGGACGGCTCGCCCATCAAGGCCCAGGACATCAAGTACAACGTCGAGCGCTCCTTCGCCCCCGACCTCACCGGCGGCCCCGACTACGCCGCCCAGTACCTGGCCGGCACCGAGGGCTACAAGGGGCCGCTCCAGGGGCAGCACCTGGACTCCGTCAAGACCCCCGACGACCGCACCATCGTCTTCGAACTCAAGCGGCCGGTCGCCGAGTTCTCCGCCACCGCCACCCTCCCCACCTTCGCGCCCGTCCCCCAGTCCCAGGAGAAGGGCACCCAGTACGACGCCCGCCCCTTCTCCTCCGGCCCGTACAAGATCGAGACGTACGACCGCGACAAGAAGCTCGTCCTCGTCCGCAACGAGCACTGGGACCCCAAGACCGACACCGTCCGCAAGGCCTACCCGGACAAGTTCGTCGTCGTCATGGGCCTCAAGGGCGGCCAGATCGACGACCGCATCATCGCCGGCGAGGGCGCCGACGCCTCCGCCGTCGAGTACTCCAACATGCGCCCCGAGAGCGCCCCCAAGGTCCTGCCCAAGCCGGAGGTCAAGTCCCGCCTGCTCGCCGAGTCCCAGGGCTGTACGACCATGCTCCACCTGAACAACTCCCGCGCCCCCTTCGACGACCCCAAGGTCCGCGAGGCCCTGCAGTACGCCGTCGACAAGGAGGCCGTGGTCACCGCCGGCGGCGGCCCCGCCTTCAACGAGGTCGCCACCGCCTACCTGCCGCCCGCCCTCACCGGCGGCAAGCAGGCCGACACCCTCAAGATCGCCCCGGCCGGCGACCCCGCCAAGGCCAAGGAGCTCCTCAAGGCCGTCGGCAAGGACAAGCTGAAGGTCTCCCTCGCCGTCTCCACCGGCGACAAGGCCAAGGCGGAGGCCCTCCAGCAGGGGCTGGCCCGCGCGGGCGTCGAGGTCGTCATCGACACCGTCGACCCGGGCGCCTACTACGACGTCATCGGCGACCTGTCCACCACCCCCGACATGACGTTCACCGGCTGGTGCCCCGACTACCCCTCCGGCTCGACCTGGATCCCGTTCGTCTTCGACGGACGAACCATCAAGGACAAGGGCAACCAGGGCAACTACGCCCAGTTCCGCGACGAGGCCACCATGAAGCGGATCGACGAGATCAACGCCATGGCCGACGCCAAGCAGGCCAACCAGGCCTGGATCGACCTCGACGCCGAGATCATGAAGAAGTCCCCCGCCATCCCGGTCCTCCTGGAGCGCAAGCCGCTGCTCGTCGGCCCCAACATCGCCGGCGCCTACGGCCACCCCGCCTGGACCGGAACCATCGACTACGGGACCGTCGGCCTGAAGGACCCCGCGAAGAGCCAGGGCTGAGCAGGCCAGCGACCGAAGGCCACCACCGCCATGACCACCACCGCAGCCCCCCAGGGCGCGCCGGTGAAGGACCTCCCGCCCGGCAGCAGCCCCTGGCAGCTCGCCCGGCGGGAGCTCCGCCGCCGCCCCGCCGTCCGCATCAGCCTCTGCCTCGTCGCCCTCTTCGTCCTGATGGCCGCCACCGCCCCCTGGCTCAGCGCCCTGGGCGGCTGGTCCCCGCAGGAGTTCGACAAGGCCGCCGTCGACCCCTACCTCGGCGGGCAGCCGCTCGGCTCCCTCGGCGGGATCAGCCCCGAGCACTGGCTCGGCGTCGAACCCGTCACCGGCCGCGACCTGTTCGCCCGCGTCGTCACCGGCGCGCAGGTCTCGCTGCTCATCGCGTTCGCCGCCACCGCGATCGTCGTCGTCACCGGCACCGCGGCCGGGATCGCCGCCGGCTACTTCGGCGGGCGCACCGATGCGGTCCTGTCCCGCCTGATGGACCTGACCATGTCCTTCCCGTCCCTCATCTTCATGATCGCGATGCTGTCGGTCGCCAAGGACGTCAACCGCATCGTCCTCATGACCGCCGTCATCGGCGTCTTCGGCTGGCCCGGCGTCGCCCGCGTCGTGCGCGGTCAGACCCTCTCCCTCAAGCACCGCGAGTACGTCGACGCCGCCCGCGTCGGCGGCTCCGGCCCCTGGCGGATCCTCACCCGGGACATCCTCCCGGGCGTCTCCGGCCCGGTCATCGCCTACACCACCCTGCTGATCCCCGGCATGATCAGCACCGAGGCCGCGCTCAGCTACCTCGGCGTCGGGGTCCGCCCGCCGACCCCCTCCTGGGGCCAGATGATCGCCGAGTCCGTCGCCTTCTACGAGACCGACCCGATGTACTTCGTCATCCCCAGCGCCTTCCTCTTCCTCGCGGTCCTCGCCTTCACCCTCCTCGGCGACGCCCTGCGCGACATCCTCGACCCGAGGGGAGCCCGCAGTTGATCCTCTACCTCGTGCGCCGGCTCCTCGCCCTCGCCGGCGTCCTGCTCGCCATCGCCGCCGTCACCTTCCTCATCTTCTACGTCCTGCCCGCCGACCCCGCCGCGGCCGCCTGCGGAAAGACCTGCAGCGCCGAGCGCATCGCCGACGTACGGGCCTACCTCGGCCTGGACCAGCCGCTGTGGCGCCAGTTCTGGGACTTCCTCACCGGCATCTTCACCGGCCGCACCCTCGGCACCGGCCAGTACGCCGTGCGCTGCGACTTCCCCTGCCTGGGCTACTCGTACGAGAACTCCCTGCCCGTGTGGGACCTGCTGATGGACCGCCTGCCGGTCTCCGCCTCCCTCGCCGTCGGCGCCGCCGTGCTCTGGCTCGTCCTCGGCCTCGGCGCCGGCGTCACCGCCGCCCTGCGCAAGGACACCGCCACCGACAAGACGCTGATGGTCGGCGCGGTCGCCGCCGCCTCCCTGCCCGTCTACTTCACCTCCGTGATGCTCATCTACGGGGTCATCCGCGTCGCCGGGCTGCTGCCCTACCCCTCCTACCGCTCCCTCGGCGACGACCCGCTCGGCTGGGCCTCCAACCTGCTGCTGCCCTGGACCGCGCTCGCCCTGCTGTACGCCGCCATGTACGCCCGCCAGAGCCGCGGCTCCATGATCGAGGCGATGGCCGAGCCGTACATCCGCACCGCCCGCGCCAAGGGCATGCCCGAGCGGACCGTCGTCGTCAAGCACGGGCTGCGCTCCGGGATGACCCCGATCCTCACCATCTTCGGCATGGACCTCGGGGGGCTCCTCGCCGGCGCCGTCATCACGGAGTCCATCTTCGGACTCCCGGGCGTCGGGCGGCTGTTCTACGGCGCCCTCGTCAGCTCCGACCAGCCGGTCGTCCTCGGGGTCACCCTGATGGCCGCCTTCTTCATCGTCGTCGCCAATCTCGCCGTCGACCTCCTGTACGCCGTCGTCGACCCGAGGGTGAGGTACTGATGCCCGCCTCCACCGCCTCCACCGCCCCAGAGGCACAGCCCCCGCTGCTCGAAGTGCGCGAGCTGAGCGTCACCTTCGACACCCCGCGCGGCCCCGTCCGCGCCGTCGACTCGCTCGGCTTCACCGTCGAGGCCGGCCGCACCCTCGGCATCGTCGGCGAGTCGGGCTCCGGCAAGTCGGTGACCTCCCTCGCCGTCATGGGCCTGCACCGCGGCGCCGAGGTCACCGGCTCCATCCGGCTCGCGGGCCGGGAGCTCACCACGACCGGCGAGAAGGAGCTCTCCCGGCTCCGCGGCCGCAGGATGGCCATGATCTTCCAGGACCCGCTGTCCAGCCTGCACCCCTACTACACCGTCGGCGAGCAGATCGCCGAGCACGTCCGCGTCCACTTCAAGGCCCGCCGCAGCGCCGCCCGCAAGCGGGCCGTGGAGATGCTCGGCGAGGTCGGCATCCCCGAGCCGGGCCGCCGCGCGGGGGAGTACCCGCACCAGTTCTCCGGCGGCATGCGCCAGCGCGCGATGATCGCCATGGCGCTGGCCTGCGAACCCGACCTGCTCATCGCCGACGAGCCGACCACCGCGCTCGACGTCACCGTCCAGGCGCAGATCCTCGAGCTCCTCGCCCGCCTCCAGCAGGAGCGAGGCCTCGGCATCGTGATGATCACCCACGACCTGGGCGTCGTCGCCCGCGTGGCCCACGAGGTGCTCGTCATGTACGGCGGCCGCGCCGCCGAACAGGCCGGAGCCGACGCCCTGTTCGCCGACCCGGCCCACCCCTACACGCGCGGCCTGCTCGACTCGCTGCCCCGCCTGGACGACGCCGACGACGAGCCGCTGCGCGCCATCCCGGGCTCCCCGCCCTCCCTCCTGGCGCCCGCCCCCGGCTGCGCGTTCGCCCCGCGCTGCCCGAAGGCCGCGGCCCGCTGCACCGACGTGCGCCCGGCGCTGGAGCCGTACGGGCGGCAGCCCGGGCGGACGGCCGCCTGCCACTTCGCCGGATCCGCGATCGCCGAGGAGGCGGCCCGATGACGCCCACCCCCACCACCCCGACCCCCGTCCCGAGCCCCGCCGGAGCGGACGCGGGCGCCGGCACCGGCACCGCCCCGCTGCTCTCCGTACGCGACCTGACCATGGCCTTCCCCGGCCGCCGGTCGGCGACCGGGCGCCGGGGGGCGCCCGTGCGCGCCGTCGACGGGGTCTCCTTCGACCTGGCCGCGGGCGAGACCCTCGGCCTGGTCGGCGAGTCGGGCTGCGGCAAGTCCACCACCGGCCGGATGATCGTCCGGCTGCTGGAGCCCACCTCGGGCGGGATCTCCTTCGAGGGCCGGGACATCACCCGGCTCCCGCAGCGCGCCCTGCGCCCCCTGCGCCGGCACCTCCAGATGGTCTTCCAGGACCCGCACTCCTCGCTCAACCCGCGCCAGACGGTGGCCCGGATCATCTCCGACCCGCTGCTGGTGCAGGGCTGGTCGGCCGCCGACGCCCGGCGCCGCGCGGCCGAGCTGATGGACCTCGTCGGCCTGATCCCCGAGCACATCGACCGCTACCCGCACGAGTTCTCCGGCGGACAGGCCCAGCGCATCGGGATCGCCCGCTCGCTGGCCACCAGCCCCCGGCTGATCGTCGCCGACGAGCCGGTCTCCGCCCTCGACGTCTCGGTCCAGGCCCAGATCGTCAACCTGATGGAGCGGCTGCGCGCCGAACTGGGCCTGGCGTACGTGTTCATCGCGCACGACCTGTCCGTGGTGAAGCGGGTCAGCGACCGGGTCGCCGTCATGTACCTCGGCCGGATCGTCGAGATCGGCGACAAGCGCGCCCTGTACGAGAGCCCCCAGCACCCGTACACGCGGGCGCTGCTGTCCGCCGTCCCGCTGCCGGACCCGGCGGCCGAGCGGCGGCGCGAGCGGATCGTGCTCCTCGGCGACCCGCCGAGCCCGGCGGCGCCGCCCCCGGGCTGCTCCTTCCACCCGCGCTGCCCGAAGGCGCAGGAGGTGTGCCGCACCGAGCGGCCGCTGCTGCGGATCGCCGCCTCGCGCGAGGTGGCCTGCCACTTCCCGGGGGACTGACGGGGATCCCGGGAATCCGCAAGGGCCCCCCGAGCCGACACGATCGGCTCGGGGGGCCCTTCACATGCCGGCTGCGGCGGGGCCGGGGCGGGCGTCCGTCAGGCCGCGCCCAGCTCCTTGCGGAAGAACTCCAGCTCCAGCGCCATCAGCTTCTCCCTCGTCCCGTTCGGGGTCATGTGGGTGACCCCGGGCAGCGCCAGCAGCTGGTGTGGGCGGCCCGCGTCCGTCAGCGCCTGCGACAGGCGCAGCGTGTGCGAGGGGTGGACGTTGTCGTCGGCCAGCCCCGTCACCAGCAGCAGCGGCCGGGTCAGCCGGGGCGCCTCGGCGATCAGCGACTCCTGCTCGTACACCTCGGGGTTCTCCTGCGGCAGGCCGAGGTAGCGCTCGGTGTACGCGGTGTCGTAGTGCCGGAAGTCGGTGGGCGCGGCTCCGGCCGCGGCCGCGTGGAAGACGTCCGGGCGGCGCAGCACCGCGAGCGCCGCCATGTAGCCGCCGTAGGACCAGCCGCGCACCCCGACCCGGCCGAGGTCGAGGTCGCCGTGGCGGGCCCCGAGCGCCTGCAGCGCGGCGACCTGGTCCTCGAGGGTGACCTCGGAGAACCGGCGGTACATGGCGTGGGTGAAGGCGGGGGAGACGTACGGGGTTCCGCGGTTGTCGGCGGTCACCACCGCGAAGCCCTGGTCGGCCCACCACTGGCGGTGCTGCCAGCGGCGCGGCTCGGCGCTGACGTCCTGGAAGCCGGGGCCGCCGTAGCCGTCCACCAGCACGGGCAGCTTCCGGCTGCCGGGGACGTGGCCGCGGGGCAGCACCAGGGCGGTGGGGACCCCGTGCTCGGTGACGCGCTCCAGGACGGGGGCGACGCGGTACGGCAGCGGCTCGGACAGGTCGGCGGGGGTGAACTCGCGCCCGTCGGCGGTGCGCACGGTCCGGCGTATGCCGTCCCGGCCGGCGGCGGTCAGCAGCAGCGTGCCGCCCGAGGCCTGGACGGTGTGGACGGTGGGCACGTCGGTGTCGTCGGCCAGGACGGTCAGCTCGCCGGTGCCGGGGTCCAGCAGCAGCACCTGCTGCTCGGCCGGGTCGCGCAGGCCGGCCTCGATCAGCAGCCGGCCCCGGTGGAGGCCGGCGACGCCGCGGACCTGGATGTCGTCGCCCGTGAGCAGCTTGCCGTCGAGGGCCAGGGCGCGGGCGGCCCCGCCGGGGGTGTCGGCGGCGGTGAGCATCCGGCCGTCGGGGAGCCGGGCCGGGGTGCCGGGCACCAGGGGGTCGACCCACTGGGGGTGCGTGGTGCGCGACAGCTCCCGGGTGCGGCCGGTGGCCGGGTCGGCGCCGAGGAGCAGCACGTTCTGCTGGAGCCGGTCCTGGACGGTCAGCAGGATCTCCTCGGACGACTCCCAGCCCGCGTCCGAGACGTACGGGTACTGCTGCGCGTCCCAGTCGAGCCGGACGCGGTGTCCGCCGGGGCCGAGGACCCACAGCTGGACCTCGGCGTTGGGCCCGCCGGCCTCGGGGTACGCGAAGTCCTCGGGCGGCAGCTCGGGGTGGGCGGGGTCGGCGAAGTGGCGCCGCTGGAGGGCGGATTCGGCGACGCGGGCGGCCAGCAGGGTGACCCCGTCCGGGGACCACCAGTGGCCGCGGGAGCGGCCCAGCTCCTCGGCGGCGGCGAACTCGGCGACGCCCCAGCGGGCCCCGTCCTCGGGGCTGATGCGGCCGCCCGGGGCGGTGTACAGGGCGTCGCCGCTGACGTAGGCGGTGCGGGAGCCGTCGGCGTTGGGGCGGGGGTCGAAGACCGGGCCGGCGGCGGGGATCTCCCGGGGCGGGGCGCCGTCGTACGGGGCTGCGTCGCGCGGCGCGTCCGCAGTGCCCTCGTACGCCACCGTGAACAGCCGTCCGTACAGCGCGAAGACCGCGCTGCGCCCGTCGCCGGAGAGCGCGTACGAGCCGATCCCGGCGGCCACGAGGCGGATCCGCTCGCGCAGCCGGCGCTCGGCCGCCGGGAGGGGGCCGGGCTCGGGGGCCAGGGTGCGCGGGTCGGCGAGGAGGGTCTCGCGGCCGGTGGCGGTGTCCATCACCCAGAGCCCCTCGAAGGGATCGGTGGGGCCGGTGGAGCGGAGGAACCAGAGGAGCCGGCCGTCGTCGCCGAAGGAGAACGCGCGCGGTGCGCCGCGGGTGAAGCGCGCCGTGGCGGCGGAGAGCCTGAGGAAATCATCCATGATCGCATTGTGACATGTGATATGGCACAGTGTACATGTCACGCTGCCCGCCCCCATTCGAGTGGTGCACCCCCGGACCCGGGCTTAGCGTCGAAAAGGTGGACCCGAACCCCTCGCCGACGACGGACGGGACCGGCGGCCCGGCCGGCGACGACGGCAAAGCCGGCGGCAGCGGCAACGGCAGCGTGCTCGCCCTGGCGGTCATCGCCTCGTGCCAGCTCATGGTCGTCCTCGACATCACCATCGTGAACATCGCGCTGCCGCACATCCAAAGCGCCCTCGCCTTCTCGACCGAGAGCCTCTCCTGGGTCGTCAGCGCCTACACCCTCACCTTCGGCGGGCTGCTGCTCCTCGGCGGCCGCACCGGTGACATCCTCGGCCGCAAACGCGTCTTCGTCTTCGGCGTGCTGCTCTTCGGGCTGGCCTCCCTGCTGGGCGGACTCGCCCACACCGCAGGCCAGTTGCTGGGCGCCCGCGCCCTGCAGGGCGTCGGCGCGGCCGTGGCCTCGCCGACCGCGCTCGCCCTGGTCACCACGACCTTCCGCGAGGGCCCGGCCCGCAACCGGGCCTTCGGCGTGTTCGCCGCGGTCTCCTCGGCCGGCGGCGCGATCGGCCTCCTCGCCGGCGGCGTGCTCGTCGAATGGCTCGACTGGCGCTGGGTGCTGTTCGTCAACGTCCCCATCGCGGTGCTGATCGGCCTGCTCGCCACCAGGGTCCTGCACGAGTCCCCACGCCATCCCGGCCACTTCGACCTCGCCGGCGCCCTGCTGTCCACGCTCGGCATGGTCACGCTCGTCTACGGGTTCATCCGCGCGGCCCAGGACGGCTGGCGCGACCCCCTCACGCTCGGCTCCTTCGGCGTGGCCGTGGTCCTGCTGACCCTCTTCGTCGCCAACGAGCGCCGCTCCGTACAGCCCATCACCCCGCTGCACATGTTCGCCGACCGCAACCGGGCCGGGACCTACGGCATCATGCTCTTCCTCGCCTGCGCCATCTTCGGCATGTTCTTCTTCCTGACCCTGTTCGTGCAGAACGTGCTGGACTTCAGCCCGCTCCGCGCCGGCCTGGCCTTCCTGCCGGTGAGCGCGGTCATCGCGGTCGGCGCGGCCTTCACCTCCCGGCTGCTGCCGAGGTTCGGGCCCAAGCCCTTCATGGTCGCGGGCGCGCTGAGCGCGGCCGCCGGCCTGGGCTGGCTGACCCGGACCGACATCCACTCCACCTACCTCGGCAGCATCCTGGGCCCCATGCTCCTCTTCGGCCTCGGCATGGGCCTGCAGTTCGTCTCGCTGACGGTGATGGCGCTGTCCGACGTCCCCGACCGCGAGTCCGGCGCGGCCTCCGGACTGCTCAACACCACCCAGCAGGTGGGCGGCTCGCTCGGCCTGTCCGTCCTCGTCACCGTCTTCGGCACCGCCAGCCGCAACGAGGCCCACAGCCAGGTCCCCGCTTTCATCGCCTCCGCGACCCCGCAGCAGCGGCTGTCCTTCCGGCGCACCGGGCAGCTGCCGGACCCGTGGGGCGACCAGGTGCTGACCGCCGGCGTCAGCTCGGCCTTCACCGTGGCGGCCCTGTTCACCCTGGCCGCCGCGCTCATCGCCCTGTTCGCGATCCGGGTCCGCCCCTCCGACCTGGCCCGGCTCCAGGGCCGCCACCCCAGCCGGACGGCGGCTTAGTACTGCCAGGGGCCGAGCCGGGCCCGGAACCGTCGGCGGCGTCGCCGGTGGGGGCGGTTCAGCGGGGACGTGTCAGGGTTGCGGGCGCACCTGCGGACTGGGCCCCCTCCGACTCCAGCGTCAGCCGGTCCGGATCCGCCATGGTGAGCACGTACAGATTGCCCCGGGGGCAGTCGAACGTCGCCGCACGGTCCGTGGGATGGCTGGTCACGGCAGCGAAGACAGCGGTGTTCCGGCCGACCTGCCGCAGTTCGAGGGCCTCGGTGCAGCCCAGGTTGCGTCCGCTGGACGACTCCTTGACCTCGCTGACCTGCCGGCCCACCACCTGGCCCACGGCGCCGGGGTTGAGGGTGACCGTGACGGTGAACTCTCCCGTCCGCGCGCGGAAGACGCCGTCCGCGTCCGGGGTACCGGGGCCGACGCCGGACCAGGTACCGGCCCACGACGCGGGCAGCGCCTGCGCCGAAGGAGAGGACCCGGACGGGGCCGCGGCCGGGCTGCCCGAAGGGGGAGCGCTCCTGGCTCCCTCCCCGCTCCAGGGGAAGCGGACCGGGAGGACGGCGGCGGCCGCCAGTACGGCCGCTCCGGCGGCAGCGCCGAGCAGCACGGGCCGGCGCCACGCCCGTCCGCGGGGGCGCCCGGATCCGGCCCGGGAGGCCGGCGGCCCCTCGGGCGCCGTGGCCGGGACCTGCGGCGGCGCAGCGGGAGGAGGCGGAGCGACCGGCACGGCGCCGGTGCGCGCAGGGGAAGAGGCGGGCGACCGGGGCGGGGCGAGGAGGAGCCGGAGTTCGGCCTCCCTGCGGGCGGCCTCCGCCGCCAGCGCCGGCGGCACCGCACCGCCCCAGTCCGGCCCCGCACCGGCGCCGAGTCGTACGCACATCTCCTCGGCGGTCGGACGCCGGCCGGGATCCTTGGCGAGGCACTCCGGCACCAGGGGGAGGATCTCTTCCGGTACGCCGTCCAGCAGGGGCTCGTCGTGGACGATCCGGTACAGCAGGGCCGGCAGGTCCAGCTCCTCACCCGCCCTCAGGAACGGGCTGCGCCCCGTGGCCGCGTACACGAGGACCGCAGCGAGGGAGAACACGTCGGCCGGCGCCGCCGCGAGGCCTCCGGTGGCCTGTTCCGGCGCCAGGAAGCCGGGCGTTCCGACCACCGCGCCCGTTCGGGTGCGGCGCGGGTCCTGTGCTGCGCGGGCGATGCCGAAGTCGATGAGGTAGGGCCGCTCCGGGCCCAGCAGTACGTTCCCCGGTTTGATGTCGCGGTGGACCACCCCGGCCGCGGCCACGGCGACGAGCGCGGCCGACAGCTCCCGGGCCAGGCACGCCACGGCGGGTGCGGCCAGCGGGCCGTGCGTGCGCACCCAGTCGCCCAGCGACGGGGCGGCGACGTACTCGGTGGCCAGCCACTGCGGTACCGCGCCCGGCGGGCTGAAGTCCACCACGGAGACCGTCCAGGCGCACCGGACCCGGTCGTTGGTGCGTATCTCCCCGGCGAACCGTTCGGCGAAGTCCTGCTGGACTCCGAGCTCGCGGCGCACGGTCTTCAGGGCCAGGGGCCGGCCGGAGGCGGTCCGGGCGAGGAACACCTCGCCCATGCCCCCCTCACCGAGCCGCGCCAGCAGGCGGTAGCCGCCGATCTCCGGCGGGTCACCGGGCCGCAGAGCCTCCACACGTTCCCCCGTCTGCATCGCCGTTGCGGTCCCGCGGTGCACGGGCCGTCCTGCGGGCCACCCTAGGCCGTCTCTTCCGGATCTTGCCTGACCCGCACCGCCCGGCACCGCACCTCGCTGCGTTGTCGAGGCACCCGGGGACGTCCAGTGATCGGGAGCCTCTCCGCCCTGCGATGCACGGGCACCGGACGACGCGGGCTTGACCGGCAAGATCCGAAAGAGACGACCCAGGCCTGTGACCGGGACCTGCGCACGGCGCGGGGCCGCGTACGCTCGCCCCGTGCCCCGCAACCCGAAGAAGCCCCGCCGCCTCGTCGCCGACGGGCGCGTGTACCTGTGGTCGCTGCGCCACAGCCACGTCCTGCCGCCGGACACCGGCCGGCCCGCGCAGTGCCGCCAGACCCTCACCCTGGTCCCGCAGCCGGCCGGCACCGGCGGCCCGCTGCGCATCGTCTTCGCCGCGGGCCCCGACCGGTACGTCCCCGGCGGCGCCCCGCTGGGCTCCGGGGACGTGGGGTACGTACGGGGCCCCGACCTGAACCTGCACGAGCCGGGCGCCGTACGGGCCCTGCTGGACGCGGCGCTGGCCCGCGGGTGGCAGCCGGAGGGCCGCAGCCCGGTGGAGCTCGACGGCTGGCCCCTGCTGGAGGCGGCGGCCGCCGCCCGGTCCGGGCGGTCGGGACCGGCTTAGGCCGGCACTCTTCCGGATCTTGCCTGACCCATGCAGCCCGGCACCGCACCTCTCCCCCCGCTACCGCTGGGTGGTGCCCCGCAAGATCCGAAAGAGACGACCGAGCGGCGGCCCCGTTCGTCGCAGGCGGCCGCCCGCGGGGCGAGGCGCGCCTGGGACCGGTGTCGGGCGGGGGTGGCGGACTCCACTGCGCCGGCCTGGGCGCCGGCCCGTCGCGGTGGCTCGCGCAGCTCAATGCGGTTCCAGTGCACGGCAGTTGATCCTCCCCTCGACAGGAAGCGCGACGGAGGCGATGATCAGCTTCGGTTCGGGGGAACGTACGGGCGTGACGTGAATGTCTGGTGTCGGTCGTCCGGGACGGGTGGCCGCGCCATGCCCGCGACATCAGGGGAGATGCCGGTGTTTCGAGCGGTGACGGATGCGGGGATGACGGCGGGTCTGCCGAAGGTTTCGGCGGGGCCGCTGGTGGGACGGGACGGCGAAGTCGACCAAATCGCCGGACTGTTGACGCAAGGCCGCCGGGCGAACAGGGTCGCGGTGGTCGAGGGCACGGCCGGCATCGGCAAGACCCGGCTGTTGTGCGCGTTGGCCGAACGGGCCGCGGCGGCGGGGCGCGAGGTGCTGCGAGCGGCGGCCACGCCGGCCGACGCCGAGGTGCCGTACGGGCTGCTGATGCACGCCCTGTCCCACACCCCGGCGCTGGACCTGCTCGAGGAGTTCGGCGAGCAGCCGGTCACGGGGGCTTCCCAGCGCCACCGGAGGCTCCGCCGGCTGCGGGAAGCCCTCGCGGAGCACGCCGGTCGCGCGCCGGCCGTACTCGTCCTGGACGACCTCCAGTGGGCCGACGAGGAGTCCCTGCGCCTGCTCGAAAACCTTTTGCGCGGGCCTGCCGACGGCCGCCTCGGTCTCGTGCTGGCCCACCGGTCCGGGGGCTGCCCGCCGTGGCTGGCGCGGACGCTGGGGGACGCCGCGTCGCTGCGGATCGCACTGGCTCCCCTCGCCCCCGCGGACGCCGCCCGGCTGGTGCCGGGCGTCCCGCCCACCCGGCAGCGCCGGCTCCTCACTGCGGGTCGCGGCAACCCGCGCCAGCTGCGTGCCCTGCACTCCCTGACGGCCGGACTCCCCGCCGACCTGGCGGACGAGCTGGCGGGCGAGCTGGCCTCGGGTGATCCCCGTCCGGTGGGGCTGCTCGACGGCTGGTGCCCGGATTCGGACCTGCTCGGCGAGTTCGACAGTCTGCCGGCCCGCTCCCGGGCGGTGGTGCAGGCCGCGGCCGTGGCCGGGGCGGAGTTCACCCAGGCACTCGTCGCGGAGGTGGCCGGCCTGCCGGAGCGCGAGGTGGGCATCGTCCTCGACGAGCTGGCCGACCACGGCTGTGTGATCGGCAGTGCCGGGTGGTACCGGTTCGGCAGGCCGCTGCTGGGCTCCGTCGGCTACCGGCTGGCGGGCCCGGTCTGGCGGGCCGAGGCCCACCGGCGGGCCGCCGCCCATCTCGAGCGGCGCGGCGCCGCGCCCGGCGCCTGGGCCGCGCACGTCGAGCACGTGGCCCATACCGCGTCCGGGGACGAGCTGGCCCGGCTGGTGGACATCGCCCGGGCCGAGCTGCACCAGGCGCCCGAGACCAGCATCCGGCGGCTGCGCACCGTGCTGCGCGTGCTCGCCGACCGGGACGACGCGGTTCAACTCGGGCAAGCGGCCGAGCTGTTGGGGCGGGCCCTCACCGTCACCGGCCGGCTCGACGAGGCCGCCGAGGTGCTGCGCCCGCTGCTGTCGGCACCGGAAGGCGGCTCGACGGCCGCAGCGGACCTCCTGGCGCTGGGCGAGCGGCTGCGCGGCCGGGGGGAGCGCGCCTACCGGCTGTTGTGCGAGTCCGGACTTCCGGTACCCCCGCCCACCCCCGACACGCCCACCGCCGACACGCCCACCGAGCTCACATCCACCGGCCACGCTCCCACCGGCGATGTGCACCCCGGTCACGCTCCCGCCCGCGATCACGCCGGCGAAGCGAACCCCGGTCACGCGCACCCGGATCACGCTCCCACCGGCGACGCCCCGGTCCCGCACCAGTGGTCCCGTACGGCAGGCGGCGCGGGCCGCCCGGCGGTGGCCGCGGACGCCCGGCCCGGCGCCTCGGCGGAGGCCGAGATCAGCCTGGCCAGGAGAGAGATGATGAACGGCCAGGGGGAGCGATGTCTGGGCCGGCTCGGTACCCTCGCCATCCCGTCCGACCGCCCGGAGCTCGCCGCGGCGGCCGACGCCCTCAAAAGCCTGAGCCTCATCGTCCAAGGGGACGTGACCGGCGCCGGCGACGCGCTCGACTCGGCGGAGCGGCTGGCCGACGCACTGACGGTCAGCGAGCGGCTGCGGCTGATGGGCGGACTTCCGGACCTGTGCTGGGCGGAGATCCTGCTGGAGCGTCCGTACCGGTGCGCACGCCGCGTCGAGGAGGCCATCGCCCTCGCCGAGACCCACCGGCACCGCTACATGCTCCCCGAACTGCACGTCGTGCGGGCGGCCCTGCTGGTCCAGAGCGGTCCCATGGAAGACGCCCTGGCGGCCGCGGACACGGCCCTCGAGCTGGGCCGGTCGCTCGGCACGACCGAGATGCTCGCGCCGGCGGCCGGCCTGCGGCTGCGGGCCCTGCTGTGGAGCGCCGGCCCGGAGGCCGCCGCACCGGCCCTGGCCCTGCTGGAAGGCTCCCCCGAGCCCGAGACCTGGATGTGGGCGGGGTTCGTGCGGCACGTACGGATCGAAGCCGCGCTGGCCCTGGGCCGCCCCGTACCGCCGGCGGAGGCGGTCCGGCTGCTCGGATCCCCCAACGGGCGGCGCACCGACCCCATGTCCGCGTACGGCCATGCCCTCGCGGCGGAGTTCTGGGCCCGTGAGGGCAACGTCGAGGCGGTCGCCGGGCACGTCGCGCAGGCGACCGGCGTCCGGGTGCCCGGTCTCGCGGTGACCGGTGCCATCGTCCAGCTCGCCGGGGCCCGGCTGGCGGCCGTCCGCGCCGAGCACGCGTGGGCGGCGGAGCTCGCGAGCCGTGCGGGCGACCAACTGGCAGCAGCCGGCATGCCCGTCAAGGCCGGCCAGGCCTACATGGTCGCGGCCCGCTCCGCCGGCGCCATGGGGTGTGCGGAAACCTTCGCCCGGGCCGTCGGCGCCGCGGAGGACCAGTTCGAACGGGCCGGCGCGCACGCGCTGCGCACGACGGCGGTGCGGTTGCGGGAAGAGCACACTCTGGCCGGCCCGCGCGCGGAGGGGCAGGACGACGGTGTCCCCGCCCCCGCGGCACCCGCCCCCGCGGCACCCGCCGACGGGCAACGGCCCGTGGAACGCGCACCGTCGGCCCCGCGGGCCGGCGCCCCGGCGGACTCGGTCCTGTCCGCCCGGGAACGCGAGATCGCCGCCCTGGTCCTCGAAGGGCTCACCAACCAGGACATCGCCGCCCGGCTCTTCCTCAGCGTGCGCACCGTGGAGACCCATCTGACGCGGGTCTACAGCAAGTTGGGGATCGCCCGGCGCGGTGCGCTCGCCCGGGCCCTGGACTCGGTCTGACCGCCGGCCCCGCGCGACGCCTCCCCCCGACCTCGCGCACCGCTCACCACCCGCCGCGGGTCAGCCCCGTGTCGCCCCCGACAGGGCAGAGCAACCCCGACCAGGACAGCGCCACGCCCGAACGGCACAGAACGCCCAAACGCCTTCCGACGGCCCCGGAGCATCCCCGCAGCACGGCGGGGACGCCCCGGGGCCGACCCGTTTCCCGGCCCCCGTACGTACGTGTCGTGGTTTCCCGCAGCCCCGCCGCGCCGCGCCCGATACGAGTTCCTCCTGCGGGAATCCACGATCCGGCGCGCGCACCCGCCGCCTTAGCGTCCTTCCCGTGCCCGGCAGACGCCGGGTCACACGGCCGGCCCCCCGCACCACGACGTGCCGGGGCGAGGCACCCCCCGCCGGCCGGCGGAACGGGGTGGCGCGGCCGGTACGGCACACGAAGGGGAGGCAGCGGTGCGGCAGGTCGAAGGGTCGGGCGAGAAGCCGGCGACGGCCGGCGCGGCGGACGGGTTCCGCCTGCAGGGCCTGGCACGGGCGGTCCTCGCCGAGCAGGGTGCGCAGGGCTGGACCGTCACCGAGGACGACGCCTGGTGCCGGGTGATGCCGCCCGGACGGGACGAGCGCGTCCAGGGCTGGAAGCTGCACCTGTCCGCGACCCGGCTCTCGGCGCCCGAGGTGGTGCACCGCGCGGCGAGCGTCCTGGTCGCGGCCGGCTGCGGCTTCAAGTTCGCCAAGAACATCGCGATGGTCGCGGAGATGACCTCCGACCGCTACGACCGGGCCCAGTGCGGCAAGATCGTCACCTGCTACCCGCGGGACGACGAGCAGCTCCGCAGCCTCGCCGCCGCCCTGGACGAGGCCACCGCCGGACTGCCCGGACCGGCCATCCTCTCCGACCGCCGCCTGCGGCCGGGCAGCCTGGTGCACTACCGCTACGGCGTGTACGGCGGCGTGCCCGTACTGACCAACGACGGCAGCCACCAGCTACGGGTCCAGGCGCCGGACGGCACCACCATGGAAGACCTGCGCAAGCCCTGGTTCTGCCCGCCGGCGTGGGCCGTGTCGCCCTTCCCCGAGCCCGCGGCGACCGCGTCCACGGCGCAGGGGTCCTCCGCCCCCAAGACGCCCGGACCGGTCCTGCTCGCCGACCGGTACGAGATCCGCGACGCGATCCGCCACTCGGCCCGGGGCGGCGTCTACCGGGCGCTGGACCACCGCACCGGAGCGGACGTGGTGGTCAAGCAGGCCCGGGCGCACGTGGGCACCCGCGTGACGGGCGAGGACGCCCGCGACGCACTGCGCCGCGAGTCCGCCGTGCTCGCGGAGCTCGACGGCGTCGCCGCCGGGCACGTGGACCTGTTCGACCTCGACGGCCACACCTTCCTCGTCCAGGAGCTGCTGCCCGGCACCACCCTGACCCAGTGGGTCCAGGACGGGCTGGACCGCACCGACCGCCTGGCGGGCCCCGAACCGGCGCGAGTGGCCCGGACGGCCCGGCGGCTCGCCGCCCTTCTGGAGCAGGTGCACGCCCGGGGCCTGGTCTACCGGGACTTCACCCCCAACAACATCATGGTGGGACCCGACGGCGAACTGCGGCTGATCGACCCGGAGTTGGCGGTCCGGCCCGGGCAGTGGACCACGCGCGGCCATACGGACGGATTCGCCGCACCCGAACAGCTCCACGGCCCGCGGTTCGGCCCGGTGCCCGGTCGGGAGGCGGACCTCTACGCCCTCGGCGCCATCCTCTTCTACGTGGCCGTGGGCACCGCGCCTACCTTCCCCGAGGACCGGCCCCTGCCGTCCTCCCACCGCCCCCGGCTCGCCGGCCTGCTCGCCATGAGCGGCGTCCGCAACCTGGCCGCCCGCCTGATGGCACCCGCCGTGCTGGGACTGACCGCCGACGACCCGCAATCGCGCTGGACCCTCGCCCGGCTGGGCGAGTTCCTGGACGACCTCGATCCCGACGGCAACGGCGACGACCGGCCCGTGGAAGGCGGTCGGCACGAGGACGCGGCGAACGGGGGGCAGCCCGCCGACCGGCTCGATCCCCGGCTGCAGCAGCTCCTCCTCCACGACGGTCTGGCCCACCTGCTGGCCACCCTCCCGGACCCGGGCGACGACCCCCGGCGCCTGTGGCCCAGCACGCCCTTCGGCAACGACACCGACGCCTGCAGCGTGCAGCACGGCGCGGCCGGTGTGCTCGCCTTCCTGACCCTCGCGGACACCCACGCCGCCGCCGGCGCCGACGACCGCGACGCGCTGCGCGCCGCCCTGACCGCGGTGGCCGGCTGGCTCGACCGCCGCCGCACCGACGTACCCCGCCTGCTCCCCGGGCTCTACTTCGGGCGCGCGGGCACCGCCTGGGCGCTGCACGACGCCGCGCAGCGCCTCGACGACCCGGCCCTTGCCGGCCGCGCCGCCGAGCTGGCCCTCGCCCTCCCCGTCCGCTGGCCCAACCCGGACGTCTGCCACGGCACCGCCGGCAGCGCGCTGACCCAGCTCCGCTTCTGGCACACCACGGGGCGCGAGGAGTTCCGCCGGCGGGCCGCCGAGGCAGCCGACGACCTGCTGGCCGCGGCCGAGTACGACGGCGACCGGGTGTACTGGCCCGTCCCCAAGGACTTCGACTCCGCCCTGGCGGGCATCCGCCACCTCGGCTTCGCCCACGGCGTCGCCGGTGTCGGATACACCCTGCTGGCCGCCGCCCGGGCCACCGGCGAGCAGAAGTACCTGGACGCCGCCGTCGACGCCGGAAACACCCTCGTGGCGGAGGCCGAACGGGGCCCGTGGGGGGCCCGCTGGCGCAGCGACCGCGACGACGCGCCCGGCACGGGCATGCTGTACCACTGGTGCAGCGGCGCCTCCGGCGTCGGTACGTTCCTGGTCCGGCTCTGGCAGGACACCCGGGACCCGGCCCACCTGAGGGCCGCCGAGGAGGCCGCGGTCGCGGTCCGGGGCGCGCGCTGGTCCTCGCCCACCGCGGCCTGCCACGGCTTGGCCGGCAACGGCGAGTTCCTGCTCGACCTCGCCGACGCCGTCGGGGGACCGTACCGGGACTGGGCCCGGGAACTGGCGGCCTCGCTGTACGCCCGGCACACCGTCAGGGACGGCCGCCTCCTCGTCGCCGACGAGAGCGGTGTGCAGGTCACCGCCGACTGGAACGTCGGCCTGAGCGGCGTTCTCGGCTTCCTGCTGCGCCTGCGGCACGGCGGTTCGCGGCCGTGGATGGCCGACGGCCCGGCGCCTTCCCGGGGCGAGCCGGCCGGCCGTACGCGGGTGCGGCCGTGAGCGCCCGTACCGGCGTCCGGCCGCCGACCGGGGGCCGCTCCGTGCCGGCCGCCGCCGACACGGTGGTCCGCAGCAGCTTCCGCTTCTGCGCCGACGGCACGCGGGCCGCCTGTGTGGCCACCGCCGCCGACGGCCGCCACGTCGCCGAGGGCTGGACCCTGGGCCCGGCGGGTCCCCGGCCCGTCCTGCGCACGCCACTGGGCACCGACCCGGCCTGGACCCAGCTCCTCCCGCTCGACGACACGAGCGTGCTCGCCTCCTGGTACGGGGCGCGCGGCGCGCAGTCGCTCGCCCGGCTGACCGGCGAGGGCCCCCGCGGCACCGTCGCCGTGCCCGTCACACGGCCGCTGCGGCTGCTGCCCGCGCCCGCGGGGTCGGGGCTGCTCGCCCTCGGGGTGAGCGGCGGCGCCGCGGACGACACCCTCGTCGTCGCGGTGCGCGAGGACGAGCCGCGGTTCGAGGAGAGGGCCCGGGTGCCGGGCAGGCTGCTCGGCGGGACCGTGCTCGGCGACCGGGTCCTGTTCACCCGGCTGCTCGACGGCGTCCCGGAGCCGGTCGTGCTCGATCTGCGCGACGGCGGGCTCCGCCCCCTGACGGCAGGCGGTGATCCGGCCCACGTGCTGGCCGCGGCGGCCGGCCGGGTGCTGCTGGCCCGGGTCACCCGGGAGGGCGGCCGCCTCGCCCTGGCGGACGTGGACGTGGCGGCGCCCGCGCGCGAGGTCCGGGGCGAGACCGGTCTGCCCGGCACCGTCCACCCGCTCGCGCTCGCCCCGACCGGCGACCGGCTGGCCCTGCTCACCACCTCCGGGGCAAGGTCGTACCTCGCGGTCCTGGACCCGGTCTCCGGCGCCGCACGCCACGTCGACATGCCGCCGGGGGACCTGCTGCCGACCGCGGCGTGGACCGGGCACGGGCTGTGGCTGCCCCACTCCGACCCGGGCCGGCCGCGCACCCTCGGCTGGCTGCCGCCCGACGGCACCGCCCTCGAACTCGCCGAACCGGCCCGGCCGGGCCACCGGCCGGCCCGCTTGGAGACCTTCCCGGGCGCGGACGGTCCCGTCGAGGCCGTGGTGTACGGGCCCGACTGGCGCACCGCCTCCCGGGTCGTGCTCGCCCTGCACGGCGGCCCGAACAGCCGCTGGACCCTCGGCTACGACCCGCTCCTGCAGGCCATGGCAGCGGCCGGCCTGGCCGTGGTCGCCCCGAACCAGCGCGGCAGCACCGGCTACGGCGCCGCCCACACGCTGGCCATCAGCGGCGCGTGGGGCGGTCCGGACCTGGCCGACGTCACCGCCATCGGACGCCACTTGACCGGAGTGCGGGGCGATCGGCGCGAGCGGCCGGCCCTGTACGGCGTGAGCTACGGCGCCTACCTGGCCTTGCTGACGGCGGCGGCCGAACCCGAGGGCTGGGCGGCCTGCGCGGCGGTGGCGCCGTTCCTGTCCGGCCCGCGGCTGCACGCCGACGGCTCGCAGCAGGTCCGCGGCATGGTCGAGCGGCTGGACGGGCTGACCGCCCTGCACGACCGGCTCGGACCGCGCGACGTCGAGCGGCTGGCCCCCGCCCTGGAGGCGCCGTTGCTGCTCGTGCACGGTGCCCGCGACGACTCGGTGCCGGTCGCCCACTCCAGGGCGCTGGCCGCCCGGCTGACGGCCCTCGGCCGCCGCCCCGGCACCGACTTTCACTACCTGGAGCTTCCCGACCGCGGCCATGCCGTGCTCGGGGCCGGAACCGACGATCCGGTCGTCGCATCGGTGGTGCGGTTCCTCACCGGGCGGGGCAGGCCCGCGCCGTCCGGCACCCGCGGACGCGAGGGGAGGTGATCACTGGTGGAACTCGATCCCGACGCCCTGCAGCAGCTTCCCGCCGAGGAGGAGCAGGCCAACTGGCCCTGCCGCTACTCCTGTTGCATTTCGTGCCCGGCCACGGGCGGGGACCCGCTGTGACGGCGGCCCGCAGCAGCGGACCCCCGCCCGGCACCACCACGGCCCCTCGGCCCCTCGGCCCCTGAAAGGAGGTGAACACCCATGGAGCTCGACCTCGACGCCCTGCAGCAGCTGCCCTCCGAGGAGGAGCAGGCCGGCATCTGCGGCTACACCTGCAAGATCACCTGCCCTTACACGCAGGACGCCTCGTGACGGCGGTCCGGTGACCCGGACTCCCCCGCACCGTCCCGCGGCCCGCTCGCGGGACCTCACACACCCCGCTCAACCCATCGAAAGGTGATCACCATGGAGCTCGACCTGGACGCCCTGCAGCAGCTGCCCGCCGAGGAGGAGCAGACGACCATCTGCCGCATCTCCTGCAAGGTCAGCTGCGACATCACGTGCAGCGCCACCGGCGCGTAAGTCCCGCAGGGAGCAGCGGACGGCGCGTCTGCCGACCGCGCACGCGTCCCGCAGGAACCAGCGGACGGCCGGCCGGCCGACCGCACGCACGGCCCGTACGACACCGCGGACGGCGAACCCGCCGGCCGTACCCGTTCTCAGAGAGGAACACCGTCATGGAGCTCGACCTGGACGCCCTGCAGCAGCTGCCCGCCGAAGAGGGGCAGGCCGGGGTCTGCGGCTACAGCTGCCGCGTTTCCTGCCCCAGCACCTGCACCGTCACCGGCGCCTGACAGCCGGCCGGCAGGCCCGGCCGGAGCCGGGTCCGGTCCGGCGGTCGTGACCGCCGAGCCGGGTGCCGGGTGCGGCGGTCACGACCGCCGCACCCGGCCGGGCCCGCCGCCACGGTTCCACCACCGGTCCGCCCCGCACGCCGCGGGGCGGACCGGTGGGCGTCGATTCCCGAAAGGATTGCCCGCCATGGAGAACGCCACCGGCACCGCCACCGGCACCGGCACCGGCGACGCCCCGGACGCCGGGCCGAGGGAGCGCGGGCCCGGCAGCCGCCGGCCGGTTGACGCCGCCCTGGCCCCCGTGCGGCCGCGGCTGGCCGTCCTGACCGCCCTCATCGCGGTCCGTACAGTGGTGGGCGTCGCCCTTCCGGCCCTCCTCGCCACCGCGGTCGGCGCGGTGCTCGACGGCGGCGACGTCCGCGGCCCGGTCGCCGCCCTCGCCGCCGTACTGGCCGCGGGCGCCCTCTGCGAAATCGCCGCCGGACCGCTGGCCTCGTCGGCCAACGCCTCCGGCACCCGCCGGCTGCGCACACTGACGGTACGTCACCTGCTGGCGCTGGGGCCCCGCTCCCCGTACGCCGTCGGAGAGGCCGTCACCCAGGTCGTCCAGTCGGCGCCGATGGCCGCGGCTCTGCCCGCCCAGGCCGCCGAGAGCGCGATCGCGCTCCTGGGCTCGGTGGCGGGCCTGATCGCCCTGTGGTGGACGAACTGGGAGGCCGGTCTGGTCTTCACGCTGGCCATGCCGCTGACGGTTCTGATCGCCCAACGCTTCATGAAGGAGGCGGGCCGGGCCCAGGAGGACTACCTCGGGGCCCAGTCGCGGATCGCGGACGCACTCGTGGCGGCCCTCGCCGGCGTCCGTACCATCCGGGCCGCCGGCACCCTGGCCACGGAGGCGGACCGCGTCCTGGCCCCGCTGCCGCACCTGTCGGCCGCGGGCCGGGCGATGTGGCGCACCGAGCGGGACGTCGTATGGCGCCTCGGACTGCTGCTGCCCCTCACCGACGTGCTGGTTCTGGCGGTTGCCGGCCTCGCGGTGGCCCACGCCCGCCTCAGCCCCGCCGGCCTTCTGGCCGTCTCCGGCTACCTGGCCCTGGCCTCGGGCATGGTCGACCAGATCGACGCCCTGCTCGCGATCGCCCAGGCCCGCGCCGGAGCCCGTCGCCTCTCCGAGGTGTTCCGGCACGAACCGGCGGCGGGGGGCACGGCGAGCGCCACACCCGCCGACGGCGCGGTCCGGCTGCGCGGCGTCACCGTCCGCCGCGCCGGCGCACCCGTGCTCCACCGGCTCGACCTGGACCTGCCCGCCGGTGCCTCCGTCGCCCTGGTGGGACGGACCGGCGCGGGCAAGAGCCTGCTGGCCGGGCTGCTCGGCCGGCTCACCGACCCCGACGAGGGCGAGATCACGATCGGCGGTGTCCCGGTGCGCGGTCTGCCCCTGGACCGGCTGCGCAGCTACGTGGTGTACGCCTTCGAACGGCCCGAGCTGTACGGGCGGACGGTCCACGACGCCCTCTCCTGCGGCCGACCCGGGGTCAGCCGCGCCGACGTGGTCCGGGCCGCCCGCGCCGCGCGGGCCGACCGGTTCGTGCGACGGCTCCCCGCCGGCTACGACACCCCGCTCGACCACACCCCGATGTCCGGCGGCGAACGCCAACGCCTGGGTCTGGCACGGGCGTTGGTACGTCCGGGACTGGTGCACGTCCTGGACGACGCGACCTCGGGGCTGGACACGGCGACCGAAGCCGAGGTCAGTCGTTCGCTCACCGGCCTGCTGGCCGGCCGCAGCAGCCTCGTGGTCGCGCACCGCCCCGCCACCGCCGCCCGCTGCGACGTCGTCGCCTGGCTGGACGGCGGCCGGATCCGCGCCTTCGGCCCGCACGACCTGCTCTGGGCGGACCCCGACTACCGGGCGGTCTTCGGCCCGGCGGGCGCAGTGGTGACCCGTACCGGCCCGTCGACCCCACAGATGAAGGAGCAGCGGTGTCCCGGCGAACACCCGTGAAGGCGCACCTCGGCCTCAGCGCCCCCGCGGCGCGGCTGCTCGCCGACGGGCTCAGCGGCAGCGGCGGACCGCTGCGGCGGATCGGCGGCTGGTCGGTCCTGGAAGCAGCTCCCGCGCTGGCCTCAGGCTGGGGGACCGCGGCCGCCCTCGATCACGGCTTCCTCGCCGGGCGGCCGGGGGTCGGTCTGGCCTGGATCACCCTGCTGGCCGCACTGTTCCTGGCCCGGGCCGCCGCCGAACGCGCCCTGTTCACCCCCCTGGCCGAGGTCGTCGAACAACTGCGGGACACCCTCGTACGCCGCGTGGTGCGCGGGGTGCTGGAGCGGGCGACCACCGCCGGGCGCGGCGCCGGCTCCGCGGCCGTCGCCCAACTGAACGGCCAGGTCGACACCGTACGCAACCTCACCGGGACCCTGCTGCGCACGGCCCGCCCGCTGACCGTGTCACTGGTCGCCGCGGTGATCGGGCTGGCCGCGCTCGACCCGCTGCTCGCCGCGCTCGTACTGGCTCCGCTGGTGCCGGCGCTGACGGTGTTCCTCTGGTCGATGCGCCGGCTGACGGCCCGCCGCCGGCTCCTCGTCCTGGCCGAAGAGCAGGTCGCCGAACGCACCGGAGCGGCGCTCGGTGCCTCGCGCGACATCACCGCGCTGGGGACTCACCGGCACGCCGCCTCGATCGTCGAGGAGGCGGCGGCCGCGGCGGCCACGGCCCAGGTCTCCGTCGGCCTGGCGGCCGCACTGCGAGTGCCCGTGGTGCTGTTGGGCGGTCACCTGCCCCTGCTGCTCCTGCTGCTGGCGGGCCCCGCGCTGGTGGCGCACGCACAGGTCACCCCAGGAGCCGTGGTGGGCGCCGCCACGTACGTGGCGGCCCACCTCCTGCCGGCCCTGCAGATGCTGTCCGGCGCCGTGTCAGGGCACTGGAGCCGGCTGGGCGTCGTACTGCACCGGCTCGCCGAGGCGGCCACCGTGCCGCCGGCCCCGTCTGCGCCGCCCCCCTCCCCGGCGCCCCGGCTGCGCGGGGCGGCCCCGCACATCGCCGTCCGGGAGCTCGCCTTCGCGTACGGGCCGCACGCCGATCCGGTCCTGAACGGGCTCAGCCTCGACATCCCCTTCGGCGACCACCTCGCCCTCGTGGGCCCCAGCGGCATCGGCAAATCCACCCTCGCGGCCCTGCTCACCGGAATCCTGCCGCCGACCGCCGGCACGATCGGCCTGAACGGCCGGCCGGTGACCGCCCTCGAAGAGGCCGAACGCTGCCGGCTGTTCGCCCTGGTGCCCCAGGAGGCGTACGTCTTCCCCGGCACGCTCGCCGCCAACCTGGCCTACCTGACCCCCGGGGCCGCCCCGGCCCACCTGGAGCGCTCCGCCGCGGCGGTCGGCCTCGGCGAGCTGATCGAGCGGCTGGGCGGACTGGACGCCCACCTGCACTCCCCGTCGACCGAACTCTCCAGCGGAGAACGTCAGTTGATCGCCCTGGCCCGCGTCCATGCCTGCGACGCCCCGATCGTGGTCCTGGACGAGGCCACCTGCCATCTGGACCCCGTGGCCGAAGAACGCGCCGAGGCCGCCTTCGCCGACCGCCCCGGCACCCTCATCGTCATCGCACACCGCCTCGCCTCGGCCACCCGCGCCCGCCGCGTCCTCCTCCTCGACGGAGCCCGAACGGACCTCGGCACCCACCCCGAACTCCTGGCCCGCACCCCGCACTACGCGACCCTGGTCGGCCACTGGCAAGGCACGGCGCCCTCCGCCACGTCAACCTCCCGCAGCCACCGGTGAGCCGTGCCACGGCGCGGCGGCCCCGAAGCGAGCGACGCCGCGGCTGGGCCATCTCTACCGGATCTTGCCTGACCCGCGCCGCCCGGCACCGCACCTCGCCGCGTTGGCGGTGCACCCGAGTACGTCCAGTACAAGGGCGCCCCGCCAACACGCCGATGCACGGCACCGGACGGCGCGGGCTTGATCGGCAAGATCCGAAAGAGACGAGCTAGCGCGGTTCGACCGCCGGTTCAGCACTGCCACAGGAAGGCGGCCTCGGCACACGGCTCGCAGGCGAAGGCGTAGGCCCTGCCGCTGCCGAAGTTCATCACCGGGCCGGGATCGATGCCTTCCTGGAGCTGTGCGACCAGCGGCATGGGGCGGGAGCAGGCGCGGCACGACGGCGTGTCGTCCCACTGGATCCAGGCGGGGGCGCCGCCGAGCTGCCCGATCACCTCCGACGCCGGGCGGCCGGAGCGGGCGGCCCAAGCCTCGCGGGCCCGGCGGTAGTCGGACTCCTCCTCGCGGGCGCGGGCTACGGCCCGGGTCCCTTCGAGCAGGAGGACGTTCTCCTCGTCGTCGTACGCGTCGTCGTACGCGTCGTCGTCCTCGTCGGACTCCTCGTCGGACTCCTCGGCGGGGTCGTCGGTCCTGGGCAGCGGGATCGGCTCCAGGCCCTCCGCCGGGAAGAGCAGGGCCCGGTTCCCGCCCGAGGCCGGGTCCCAGTCCGCACACCCGCCCGGGTCGTTCTGGCAGGCGAACACGGCGAGCACCGGTCCCGGCGCGGCCCCGTCCGGCCGCGCGGCGCCCCCGACGTCGTCCAGGAGGATCTGGACGAGGAACTGCATCGGCCCCCCGCACGCCGAGCAGTGGGGCCACGCCGTGCCCGCCGGAGCCAGGGGCACCCCGCCCACCCGGGTCACCGGCGCATCCGGTGCGGCGGCCGGACCGGAGTCGATCATCAGGGTCGTCATGGCCCTGACACTAGGTGCCGTACGGGCCCCGCGTCTCGGCGTGCCGGCGCGCCCGGTGGAACCCGTGCAGCGCCAGCGCGAAGCGCCCCGCCCTGCCCGGTCCGCCGCGCAGGGCGGGGCCGTGGCCGAGCCGCCCCAGCAGGCGGCCGAGCCGTTCGAGGGGGTCGAACAGGGCGGCCGCCGCGTCGGCCAGGTCGTCCGGCAGGGCGGTCAGGAACCGGACGAGGAAGAAGCCGCCGAGCCGGCGCAGCAGGGACGGCGAAGCCGGGGAGCCCGGCAGCAGCGCCCGCGGCGGCCTGCGTGCCTCCGATCCGTGATGGCCGCCCGGCCGCTACCCGGCCAAGCTCCGGATGCGGCAGCGCGTCGGCCCGTCGGTCCGCAGGGTGATGCCGACGCTGACGGGCACGTCCACGTCGACGGCCTCGAACTCGTACGCCCGCAGCAGCATCGCCAGCGCGATCACCGACTCCAGCATCGAGAAGTGCTGTCCGATGCAGGCGCGCGGGCCGCCGCCGAAGGGGAACCACGCGTACCGCGGCCGGGCGGCCTCCGCTTCCGGAGCGAACCGGTCCGGGTCGAAGCGGTCCGGGTCGGACCAGTACCGCGGGTGGCGGTGCGTCACCCACGGGGCCAGGATGACGTCGGCGCCCGCCGGGATCGTGACCCCGCCGACCTCGGTGGCGGCGACCGAGCCGCGGCCGATGACCGGGGCCGCGGGGTAGAGCCGCATGGCCTCCTTCAGCACCTGCGTCAGGTACGGCAGCCGCTCCATGTCGGCGGCCTCGGGCGTACGGTCGCCGAGCACGCGGGAGATCTCCTCCCGGGCCCGGGCCTGGTGCTCGGGGTGGCGGGCCAGCAGGTGCAGGGAGAAGGCGAGCGAGGTCGCGGTGGTCTCGTGCCCGGCGAGCAGGAAGATCAGCACCTGGTCGCGCAGCTCGGCTGCGTCGAAGGCGGCGTCCTCGCTGCTCGTTGCGGCGGACAGCAGGGTCAGCAGGTCATCGCCGGCCGCCCGGCCCGCCCCCGCCGAACCTTCGCCCGGGCCCCCTTCGCCCGTGCCGCCGGCGGCGGCACGGCGCTCGGCGATGATCCGGTCGCACACCGCGTACAGCTCGTCCATCGCCGCGGCCGCCCGCTTGTTGGCCGGTGTCGGCCAGCTGCGGGGGATGTTGGCGGGGGAGTAGCCGCGGCGCAGCACGTACTCGGTGATGACTGGAAAACACCGGTCGACGACGTCGACGGTGGCGTCCACATCGGTGCCGAACAGGATGCGGGCCACCGCGCGCAGCGCGAGGTGCATCATCTCGTCGGCGACGTCCACGGTGCCGCCGGGGGCCTGCTCCCAGGCGGCGAGGGTGGCTCGGGTCTCGTCGGCGACGGCGCCCGCGTACCCGTCCACCCGGCGCTTGGTGAACAGCGGCTGCACCAGGCGCCGCTGGCGCAGGTAGTCTGCGTCCTGGCTGGTCAGCAGGCCGTTGCCGAAGGACTCCCGGATCTCCTCGTAGAAGGAGTTGTCCTTGCGGAAGTTGGCCGATTCCGAGGCCAGGACCTGCTGTGCGCCCTCCGCGGAGAAGACGCAGTACAGCTCGGCGCGCAGCCCGGGCGGTCCGGCCGTGATCCGTACGACGTCGCCGTGCTGCTGCTGGGCCCGCAGGTAGGTGCCCAGTGAGTCCGACTTCAGGTCGAACAGGGAGCCCAGCAGCGGCACTCCCGCGAGGGAAGGCGCCTGCGTGCCGCCACCGCCCGCCGCCTGCGTATCCGTGTGTGCTCCGACTGCCATGGCCGCCCCCTCGACACCGTACCGACGGGCCGATTCTGCCTGCTCCGCGGTACCGCGGGCGAGGGCGGCCCGGCCATCAGGCCGAATTCCGCCCTTGCCGTCCCGCGTTCGGGTGCGCTCACGTGTCGCAGGCGATCCCGTCGTTGTCCCGGTCGAGGCTGCGGCTGTACCCGGGCTCGCCGCGCCGCATGGGGGCGGCCCCGGCGGCGCGGGCCTCGGCGCAGCTCTTGAAACTGACGCTGCCGCCTCCGCTGCCGCCGGTGCTGCTGCCGGTGGAGCCCCCGCTGCCGCTGCTGCTGCCCGAGCCGCCGGTCGTGCCGGCGGCGGACCGCGAGGCCGCCGGCCCGGGGGCGGTGGGGCTCTTCGACGGGTGCAGCGCCGCCCCCGCCTGCGCGGGGCAGGCCGTACCCGGTGCGACCAGGGTGAGCTCGACGGCGGTACCCGGCGGCAGCGGGCTCTGCGCGGCAGGGGTCTGGAAGCACACCGCCCACTGGGCGTGGTCGCCGGCGAGGGAGACGTCCGTGTAGGCGCTGCGGGCCTCCACGGGGGCGCTGACCAGCTTCTTCACCGCGGCTTCGGCGTCGGTGAACCTCTGTCCCACCAGCTCCGGCATCACCGGCCGGGGGCTCGCCACCGGCGCGGGTGCGGCGGCAGGCGGCCCGTCCGCCTTGGCCGGTGCCGGATCCTCGCACCCGCTCCCCAGCAGCACCACCGCCCCCACGGCCGCTGCCACGGCAAATCCACGACGGTGGAACATGCAGGCCCCCCAGATCACGCTGTCACGATCAAGCTTGCCGAGAACCGCCGCAGCGTACGCGCGCCCCGGCCCGGCCGGGGATCCCGTTTCAGGCCAATCCGCGGAGCCGGTCCGTCAGAGCCCGGCCGCCAGTCCTGCCTCGCGGGCGTCGATGAGCTCGTCCCAGTGCTCGCGCGTCCACGCACACGCCGCGTCCAACTGGCCGAGCAGTCCGCGCCCGAGCGCGGTGAGCGCGTAGCCGCCGGCCTCCTCCCGTACGACGAATCCGTCCCGCTCCAGCAGCCGCAGCGACTGGGTCAGCGACTTCGAACTGATTCCGCGCAGCGGCACCTTCAGCTCCGAGAACCGGCGCGGGCCGCCCTCCAGGCAGCGCAGCACGGACGCGGCCCACTTGTCGCCGAGACGGAACGGCACCAGCGGCGACGGGCAGACCGGGTCGAACAGGTCGGGGTCCAGGGGCCGGGGCTTCGACGTCGTCATGATCACCACGTTAGGCCGGTATCCGATCGGTAACCAGCCCCTCTCCTAAGGTCGCCGGCATGACGCAGACACAGCCCCGAGAAGAACTGCCCCTCAAGCTCATCGTGTTCGGAGCCTCCGGCCGCACCGGCCGGGCCGTGGTGGCCGAGGCGCGGCGCCGCGGACACGCCGTCACCGAGGCCGGACGGGCCGACGGCTCGGTCACCGACCCGGCGGATGTGGCCCGCCTCGCCGCCGGGCACGACGCGGCCGTCGTCGCCGTGTACGACCCGTCCGCCCCGCCCGGCGCGTACTTCCCCGCCGTCGCCCGCGCCCTCGCCGAGGGCCTGCCGGCGGCCGGGGTGGGGCGCCTGGTCTCCGTCGGGCTGGCCTCCGTACTGCCCACGGCGACGGGAGAGCTGCTGATGGACACCCCCGGGTATCCGCAGGAGTGGCGGGAGTTCTACGTCGGCCACGGCGCCGGCACCGACGCCCTGCGTGCGGCCGCGCCGGCCGGGCTCGACTGGGCGGTGCTCAGCCCCGCCGGGGACTTCGACCACGAGGGGGTGCCGGCCGGCGGCTACGCCCTGGCCCCGGCGCGGGCGGACGTCCGGATCACCCCCGCCGACTTCGCCCGCGCGGTGGTCGACGAGGCCGAGGCCCCGACCCTGCACGCCACCCACGCCGGAGTGACGGGGGGAGCGCAGAAGGAGAAGTGAACAGGCGGGGGTAGGCAGGGGCGGCGGGCGTCAGTCCCCGCCGTCCTCCCCCCAGTCCCACGTGTCGAAGTAGGCGGTCTCGCCGGTCCGCCGGGCCCGCATGACCGCCTCCAGGCGCTCGAAGTCCCGGGCCGGCATCAGGGTGCGCCATTCCTCCGGCGCCAGGGCCCGTACGTCGTCGTGCTCGGCCGGGTTGAGGGTGATGGCCTTGATCCGGTCGGCGGTGAGCCGGCCCCCGTCGAACACGAAGCCGACCGTGCTCAGCGGCCACTTCCGGCCCGGCAGGCCGAAGACCGTGGCCAGCAGCCGCGGGGGACCCCCGTACACGATGCCGGTCTCCTCCCGGCATTCGCGCAGGGCCGTCTCCCAGGGGCGCTCGCCCTCGTCCATGCAGCCGCCGGGCCACTGCCACGGGTGGCTGCGCGAGTACACCGCATGCAGCTGCACCGGGCGTTCGTGCTCGTCGGTGAAGAACAGGCAGGCGAAGGCGGAGGCCTTCGGCAGGGTCTCGGCGAACTGCTCCGGCGGCAGCCAGCCGGAGGTCACTCGCCCGGAAGGGTGATCGCCTGTACCGGACATGCCCGGGCGGCCTCCTTCAGCATCGGCTCGCCCGCACCGTCCTCGCGGCCGGGGATCACCATCCCGAATCCGTCGTCGTCGCTGGTGAACACCCCCGGCGCTCTCAGCGCGCACTGGCTGCTGCCGATGCAGACGCTGCTGTCGATGCTGATCCTGTCGGCCATGGATCCTGCCCTTCGAGAGCCCTCGGCGCACGCGGACGCATGCGCTGCCCATGATCGCGTGCAGCGTTGCCCGTCCGGGCGAGCCGCCCCGATGTTCACCCCCACGGACGAGCCGGCACCGCGCGCCGGGCCGGGGCGGCCGTGCACGCCCCGCAATGGACAGGCGCCCGACCGTCCGGCGCCCTACGATCGGCGCCCTGGGGGTGGTGCGCATGTGGCGCCGACGCAAGCACGGGAAGAAGACGGACGACGACGCCGGGAACCACGGCCCGCAAGGGGCGGAGGGCAGCGGCGGCGCCGGGGAGCCGGACGCGGGGGGCGTCGACCCGGCGGTGTTCGAGGCCTGGGGCCGGATGGCGGACTGGCAGGCGTGGCTGCGCCGTTCGCCCGAGGCGCTGACGGCGCGGATGTGGTGGGCCGACGCCGACCGGCTGCGCGTCCTGCTCGGCGAGAGCGCGTACCGCGAACGGCTGGGCGAGGTCCTCTCCCGGCTGGCGCCGCGCGACTTCGCGGCCCTCGGCCTCGGCTGCAACCGCCGCGTCGACCGCTCGTGCCGGGCCCCCGAGACCTGCTCCCTGGACCCGGTCCCGCCGGCGCCGGGCGAGGCGCGCCGGGAGCGCCACGGCCCGGTGGCGGGCGCGTGCAGCAGCTTCGTCGACTGCTACACCTCGCTCGGGATGCGCGCGGACTTCACCGCCGACGACCGCCACCGGGCGGTGGTCGTGGAGGGCCCGTACTCCACGGTGATGCTGTGGGTGGACGGGGTCCGGGTCGATGCGCCGACGTTCCTGGACGAGACCGGGTACTGGGTGGACGACCGCTACTACGTCGTGGAGATGGCGGGCCCGGCCGACCACCCCCGCCAGGGCCACTCCGCGATGGGCATCCTGGCGGACATCCTCTCCCTGGTGATCCACGACGTGGCCGCGCACACCACCCACGTCGTCGACCCGGAACCGCACGAGCACTGGTCGGACCCGGTGGCCGCCCGCCGCGACGGCACCTGGCTCTTCTACCCGACCCCCGAGGCCTTCGCCGCAAACACCCCGGACCGCACCCTCACCACCCTCCCCCCACCCCTGGCGCCCCGGCCCTGACGGTCCCCTGCTCGTCGACCGGGCCCTGCGGGGCCGGGGTCAAGGCGTGGTCGACGGGTACGGCGCCGGATTGCCGGAGCCGTCTCCGTCTTCGGAGCCGGCCCAGCAGCCCCACCGCCAGGCGACGGTGAAGGTGGGACTCTGCGAGGCGGCGCCGAGGACGCACCAGCCATCGCCCTTACGCTGAAAGCCTCTACCGGTCGGTACGGAGAGTGAGACGGTCGGGCCCCGGCGGGCCGCGTTCTCCCCTCCTCATCCTGACCCTCCGCGCATACCCTCGGCGCCATGGATGCATCCTGGGCCGCTGTCATCGCTGCTGGTTCTGCCGTGGTGGCCAGTGCAACGACGGGTTGGTTCACGGCCCTTGCGGCCAGGACCCAGGCCCGCTTGAACCGTGAGATGCAGCGGGACCAGCTTCGGCACGCGCAGGTCGAGCACCGGTACCAGCAGCGTCGCCAGGCGTACGCGGAGTTCGCCAAGGCCGCCGGTGTACTGCACAGCAGGCTCGGTGACATGGTCGCGGTCGCCGGCCAGGCGGAGGCGTTCTCGCTGCTGCTGGACGAGGCGCGCGCGGACCGGGCCGTGCTCTTGAGCACGATGCACGTGGCCTTCCTGGAAGGGCCCGCAGAGGTGGGAGCGGCTGTCCGGGAGCTCTACGAGACGGTGAACGCCTTCTGGGGCGCGACGCGTCGGCTTCATGACGCCGTGTGCTCTGCCGCACCCACCCGCATCGCGGAACACCGCGCGCTGACGGACCAGCGCCGCAGGGAGGCGCGAAGCAGCCGTGATGCCTTCGTGGTGGCGGCCCGCGAAGCGCTCGACTTCTCCGTCCGTGCGGCCGTGTAGCCGTCGGACCTTGAGCCGTCAGGCCCCTTCGGGCGACAGCCGACACGAGCGCGGAGGGCCGCCGACGGAGTCTTGCGCGAAGGCAGAGACACCGGCGACGGCCCACGGGCGGTCGAGAAGGACGGAACTGTCCTGATCTGCGCGAGTCAGATGTCGCGGAAGATCTCGATCTGGGCGCCCACGGAGTTGAGGCGTTCGGCCAGGTCTTCGTAGCCGCGGTTGATGACGTAGACGTTGCGCAGGACCGAGGTGCCCTCGGCGGCCATCATGGCCAGGAGGACGACCACTGCGGGGCGCAGGGCCGGGGGGCACATCATTTCCGCCGCGCGCCAGCGCGTGGGGCCCTCGACCAGGACGCGGTGGGGGTCCAGGAGTTGGAGGCGGCCGCCGAGGCGGTTGAGGTCCGTGAGGTAGATGGCGCGGTTGTCGTAGACCCAGTCGTGGATCAGGGTCTTGCCCTGGGCGGTGGCCGCGATGGCCGCGAAGAACGGGACGTTGTCGATGTTCAGCCCGGGGAACGGCATCGGGTGGATCTTGTCGATCGGCGCCTCGAGCTTCGAGGGGCGGACCGTCAGGTCGACCAGGCGCGTGCGGCCGTTGTCGGCGGAGTACTCCGGGGAGCGGTCGTGGTCGAGGCCCATCTCCTCCAGGACCGCGAGCTCGATCTCCATGAACTCGATCGGGACCCGGCGGATCGTCAGCTCCGACTCCGTGACCACCGCGGCCGCGAGCAGGCTCATCGCCTCGACCGGGTCCTCGGAGGGGGAGTAGTCCACGTCCACGTCGATGTTCGGGACGCCGTGGACCGTGAGGGTGGTGGTGCCGACGCCGTCGACCCGTACGCCGAGCGCCTCCAGGAAGAAGCACAGGTCCTGGACCATGTAGTTGGAGGAGGCGTTGCGGATGACGGTGACGCCGTCGTGCCGGGCCGCCGCGAGCAGGGCGTTCTCGGTGACCGTGTCCCCGCGCTCGGTCAGCACGATCGGGCGGTCCGGGCTGACGCCGGCCTCGACCTTGGCGTGGTAGATGCCCTCGGTCGCGGTGATGTCCAGGCCGAAGCGGCGCAGGGCGATCATGTGCGGCTCGATGGTGCGGGTGCCGAGGTCGCAGCCGCCCGCGTAGGGCAGGCGGAACTGGTCCATCCGGTGGAGCAGCGGGCCCAGGAACATGATGATGCTCCGGGTCCGCACGGCCGCCTCCGCGTCGATGGCGTCCATGTCGAGGTCGGCCGGCGGGATCAGTTCGAGGTCGACGCCGTCGTTGATCCAGCGGGTGCGCACGCCGATGGAGCTCAGGACCTCCAGGAGGCGGTAGACCTCCTCGATGCGGGCGACCCGGCGCAGCACCGTGCGGCCCTTGTTCAGGAGCGAGGCGCAGAGCAGTGCGACGCAGGCGTTCTTGCTCGTCTTGACGTCGATGGCGCCGGACAGGCGGCGGCCGCCGACGACGCGCAGGTGCATCGGGCCGGCGTAGCCGAGGGAGACGATCTCACTGTCGAGCGCTTCGCCGATGCGGGCGATCATCTCAAGGCTGATGTTCTGGTTGCCGCGCTCGATCCGGTTGACGGCGCTCTGGCTGGTGCCCAGGGCGTCTGCGAGCTGACTCTGCGTCCAGCCACGGTGTTGCCGGGCGTCACGGATGAGCTTGCCGATGCGTACGAGGTAGTCGTCTGCCATGGGGAGCACCGTATCTCAGATATGAGATGAGGGCCGAAGCGGGTCGGGTGGACGGGTGGTGCGTGTCGCCGGTTTGTGGGAGTTGTGCGGGGTTGTGGGAGTTGCGCAGGCTTATGGAGCGTCAGGGGTAGTTTGCGGCATGGGGGCTGCCGTTGTCGCGTGATGGTCCACGATGCGGCCGAGGAGGCGGATGAGCTGGGTGCGCTCCGACGTGGACAAAGGGGACAGGAGTTCCTCCTGGGCCGTGTCGAGGAGTTGCTCCAGCCGGCGCAGCCGGCCGCGCCCGGAGGTGGTCAGGGAGACCGTGTTGCGCCTGCGGTCGGCGGGGTCGGGGGCCCGTTGCACCAGCCCGCGTTCGGCGAGTTCGTTGATGACGGCGACCAGGTCGCTGCGGTGGATGCCGGTGCGGCTGCTCAGGCCGGCCTGGCTGGCGGGGCCGTACGCATCCAGCGCCACCAGTGTCGCGTAGTGCCAGGTCCGCGCGTCCGCGGTGGTCAGCTGCTCGGCCACCAGCCGCTGGGCGTGGGTGGCGGCCTGCGCCAGCAGGCGGCTGGGCAGCTCCCGCAGCCGCGGCGGAACGGTCTGGTGCTCCTCGGTGCTCATGGGGGGATCGTACCGGCGCTTGTGTTGGTGCGACTAACAATGTAGTTTCGTTGGTGCCACGAACGTTAGGTGGACTCATTGATCTGAGGGGGGCTCTCATGGCCACGGTCGGCGTTCTCGACTCGACGATGTACTACGAGGAGCGCGGCGCGGCGGACGCCGCGACCGTCTTCGTCTTCCTGCACGGCAACCCCACCTCCTCCCACCTCTGGCGGGGCGTCCTGCCCCGGATCGAGGGGGTGGACGAGGGCCGGGTCCGCCTCCTGGCGCCGGACCTCATCGGCATGGGCCGCTCCGGCAAGCCCGGTGGCGCCTACCGCTTCGACGACCACGCCCGCTACCTGGACGCCTGGTTCGACGCCCTCGGCCTGGCCGACGTGGTCCTCGTCGGCCAGGACTGGGGCGGGGCGCTCGCCTTCGACTGGGCCTCCCGCCACCCCGGACGGGTCCGCGGCGTCGCCTTCATGGAAACGATCCTGCGGCCGATGACCTGGGAGGAGTACCCCGAGGGCGCCCGCGCCCGCTTCGAGGCGCTGCGCACCCCCGGCGTCGGGGAGGAGATGGTCCTGGACCGGAACCTCTTCATCGAGGACAGCATCCGGCAGACGGTCCTGACCGGGATCGACGAGACCGACCGCGCCGTCTACGCCGCCCCCTACCCGACCCGCGAGAGCCGCCTGCCCATGCTCCAGTGGGCCCGGTCGATGCCGCTCGGCGGCGAACCGGCCGACGTCGTCGCCCGGGTGGAGGCGTACGACGCCTGGCTGGCGGCGAGCCCGGAGGTGCCGAAGCTGCTGCTGACCTTCGACGGCTCGCCCGCCCTGATGGTCGGCCCGGCCCTGACCGCCTGGTGCGAGGAGAACGTCTCCGCGCTGGAGACCGAGTACTGCGGGCAGGCGGCCCACCTGTGCCCCGAGGACCGGCCCCGGGAGATCGCGGCCGCCGTCAACGGGTGGGCGGCGCGGCACGGGCTCGGCGCATAGGCCCTCACCCGCCGCTGCGCCGCCGGTCCCACCGGCCCCTCCGGTCCTGCCCGACTGCGCCCCGCCCCGTCAGTGGCCGCCGCCGGCCGTGCAGCCGCACGCGCGGTGCCTGCCGCCGTGGACCGCCGCGTACGAGGCCGGCCGCGGGCCGGCGGCGGCGCGCGCCGCCCGGGCCGCGGCCGCACGCCCCGCCGCCGATCCGGCGTCGTGCACCACCCGGCCGCCGACCAGCGTCAGCCGTACCCCGGTCCCGCTGATGTCGGCCACCGGACAGCGGGTCACATCCCGGTCCAGCAGGACGAGGTCCGCCTCCTTGCCCGGCTCCACCGTGCCCGTCAGGGAGTCCTGGCGCAGCTGCCAGGCCGTCCCCGCCGTGTGCATCCGCAGCACCGAGC
Organism: Streptomyces sp. NPDC046866; assembly: GCF_040704625.1. NCBI lineage: Bacteria > Bacillati > Actinomycetota > Actinomycetes > Kitasatosporales > Streptomycetaceae > Streptomyces > Streptomyces sp. NPDC046866. The sequence continues at coordinate 2,934 of NZ_JBEYXN010000024.1, read as the reverse complement.
TCCGGCCCAGCCCCTCCAGCTCCGGGTACAGCGGCCCCGTCCCGTACGCGCCCTGCCGGTCGATCGCGGTCCGCAGCTGGTTCCACACCTGCAGCGCGTCCACCGGCCAGTCCGAGCCGCCCGACAGGCGGGCCCCGGCCCGCTCCAGGCTGCGCGCCGGGTACAGCCGGAGGTGCCGCTGCGGGCCGATGTACGGCAGCAGCGCCTCCATCGTCCAGGTGTCCTGGGCCGCCCACTGCAGCTGCATGCAGGCCGCGACGCCCAGGGGCGCGAACCGCCGCAGGTCCGCCGGGTCCACGAGCTGGAGGTGCGCCACGGCGTTGCGCGCGTCGCGCCGTCCGGTCTCGCGGGCCGCGTACGCATATCCGTCCAGAGCGGTCCGTACCGCGCGATCCCCCAGCCCGTGGGCGTGCATCTGCCAGCCGGCCCGGTTGAAGGCGGCGGTGAGCCGGCCGTAGTCCGCCGCCGAGGCGTACAGCTCGCCGCGGTTCGCGGTCGGTCTGCCGTTGCCGTCGAGGTACGGCTCCAGCAGGGCGGCCGTCTGCGCGGGGTACTCGATGACCCCGTCCAGGAACACCTTGACCGTCCCGAACCGGAGCCCCGCCACCCCCTCGAACTCCCGCCGCAGCCCGTGCGCGTACGCGAGGGCGGCCGCCGGGTCCCGGGTCTGCTCGGCATCCAGCCGGATCGCGGGCACGATCCGCTGCGGGAGGCTGCGGCCCTCGGCCAGGGCCCGGTAGAGCAGCAGTTCGTGCCGGCCCACGAGGGCGTCCATCATCGTGGTGACCCCGGACGCGGCCGCCAGCTCCAGCACCTTCGCGCAGGCCGCGACGAGCTCGGCCGTGGACGGCTCCGGGACGTGCCGCTTCACCAGGTCCTGGGCGTCGTCCTTGAGGACGCCCGTCGGCTGCCCGTCGGGGCCCTTCACGATCCGGCCGCCGACCGGGTCGGGGGTGGCCGCCGTGATCCCGGCGAGGTCCAGGGCCCGGCGGTTGGCCCACAGATTGTGGCCGTCGCCGCCGACGAGGACCACCGGCCGGCGGGTCGGCAGGGCGTCCAGCACCGTGTGGTGGGGGGCGGTGCCCGTGGGCAGCAGCCCGACCGGGTTCCAGTCCTCCACCACAAGCCAGCGGTCCGGCTCGGCCTGCGCGCCGCCGGTGTCGGCGAGGAAACCCGCCAGCAGCTCCAGGAGTCGGGACACGGTGGTCTCGGCGCTCTCCAGGGAGGGGCGCAGGGAGCGGTCGCCGGCGCCGAGCGGGTGGACGTGGCCGTCGTGGATTCCGCTCATCACCGTGGCGCCGCGGGCGTCGACCACCTCGGTGTCCCGGCCGGCGTGGCGGCGTACGGCCGCGCCGGTGCCGGTGGCCAGGATCTTTCCGTCCCGGCCGACCGCAACCGCCTCGACCGGCGCCGGGGAGCCGGTTCCCGTGAAGACGCGGGCATTGCGGATCACCAGGGCGGCCGAACCGCGGCCGCGCGCGGGCGTCGTGGCCGCGGTGGCCGCGGCCGCGGCCGTCGGAGCCGCGCCGAACAGGCCCGCCGCGCCGGCGGCCCCGGCGGCCGCGAGGAGGCCGCGGCGGGACAGGGGCGAGGGGGAGGGGGCGGGCGAAGGGGAGGGGGCGGGGGCGGGGGCGGAAGCGGGGGCGGAAGCCGGCACGGGCCACTCCAGACGTCGCGGGATCGGTAGCTGGACCCTGGGTGATTAAGGGGTTAACCAGAACCCGCCCGCGCCGACGAAATCCGTACGATGGCCCGGTGCCCGGGCCCGGACCGACCATCGCCGACATCGCGCGCGCCGCGGAGGTCTCCACGGCGACGGTCTCCCACGCGCTGGCCGGAACCGGGCGGCTGGGCGACTCCACCCGGCGCCGGGTCCGCGAGGTGGCGGCCGCCCTCGGCTACAGCGCGGCCCGGCGCGGTCCCCGTACCCGCACGCTCGGCCTCGCGGTGACGACGTACGCGGGCTCCGCCTGGAACTTCGTCGAAATCGCCTACTTCTCGCGGCTGCTGACGGCGGCCACCGCCGCCGCACACGCCCACGGCTACGCGCTGACCGTGCTGCCGGCCGAGCGGGGTGCCGAGCCGCTGTGGCACACCCTGGCCGTGGACGGGATGCTGCTGCTCGACAGCCCGGCCGGGGATCCGGTGCTGGCGGCCCTGCGGGCGCGCGGGCTGCCGCTGGTCTTCGACGGGCGGCCGCCGGATCCCCGGCCCGCGGACGTGTGGGTGGACAACGACCACGAGGCCGCCACGCGGGAGGTGCTGGACCACCTGGCCGCAGCGGGGGCCCGGCGCATCGCGCTGCACGCGGCGTACGGGCGGGAGCACTACACGGCGGCCGTCGGCGCGGCGTACGGGCGGTGGTGCGCGGAGCGGGGGATGGCGCCGCTGGTGGTTCCGTTCGACCCGCAGGACGGGGCGGGGCACGCCTTCGACCCCCTGTTCGCGGCGGCCGGGCAGCGGCCCGACGCCGTGCACTGCGCGTACGACCCGGGCGGGCGACAGGTGCTGGCCGCTGCCGCGCGGCACGGGCTGCGGGTGCCGGAGGAGCTGCTGCTCGTGTGCGCGAGCGAGGATCCCGGGTACGGGTGGGGGGAGCCGGCGGTGACGACGCTGAGCCTGGGGCCGGAGCTGGTGGGGGAGCGGGCGGTGGCCGCCCTCGTGGCCCTGGTCGAGCGGCCGGACGACGCCCCGGCGCCGCCGGCCCCCGTCCCGACCACCCTCACCCCCCGCGCCTCGACCCACCGCCGCCGATAGCCCGCCTCCGCCTTCCCCTCCGCCCGGGCCCCCGCCTCAATCGCCGGCGGGGCTGGTTGCGCGGTCCCGCGGCCGCGGAGGCGGGAGGCGGGCCCCCGGGGGCCCCGGGGGGGGGGGGGGGGGGGCGGCGCCCCCGCCGACCCGGCTCCCCGCCCCCACCCCCCCCCACCGCCCGCC
>NZ_JBEYXN010000023.1:0-125623 GCF_040704625.1 Streptomyces sp. NPDC046866 | reverse complement strand
AACACCTCGAAGCGGACGTCCCCGAGGCACATGCAGTGAAACCCCGACAGCGATTCCACGGCCATGGCCGTCCTGAGCCGGGCCGACTCCGCCGGCTCGGAGAGGTCCACCCGGATCTCTCCGTCCATCCCTACCCCGCTCGCCGCGCTCACCCGGACCACGTGCGCCCGCCGCAGCACGCCGTCCAGCGCTGTCGACCTGTCCATCAACCGATCCCTCCCCGCCCGGGCCGCAGAGGCCGCCCGATTCCACCGCAGCTCCCGACCGCCTCGCAACCCGGTTCCCCCGCGCCCACAGTCCAGCACGTACGCGACGGGCGTCGCTGCACGACGGGGTTACGCCCCACCTTGGACCGACCGCCCTGTCCCGAGACCGGCCGGCTATCGGCCGGCCCCGGCCATATTGCGGCCAGGCGGCCCAGGACGTTCGCTCGTACCGGCTGGGGAGATAAGCCCGTACGCCGACACCGACATCCCAGTGGAGATCGGCCTCTGCCGTGCAGGGGGCCCGGGTGTTCCGGGAGAGGAAGACCGCCGCCGGGAAGGGGCTCCCATCACCCCAAAGTGACCGAGTCTGCGCTCAGAGCTCATCGATGGAGACGACATCGTGGTCGGCGGGAGGTCGGAGCTGGGTGACGGTGTCGAAGTCGTAGTAGGTGATCTCGGACGGCTGTCGGCCGGTCTCGGTCCGCTTCAGCAGGTAGGGGCGGCCCTGGGCTGCGATGTAGTCGGTGATGGTCCCGCCCTGCGAACCGGGATAGGTGAGCGTGAAGGCAGGTTGTCCGTCAACGGTGGTGGAGGCGCCAGGGGTGATCTCAGGGTTCTGAGCGAAGAATCGAACGTGTTCGAGCGGGCCGCCCTGCCCCACGCCCCAATTAGCGTCGGCTGGTTAGGGTCTCCTTACCTCCTATTCGTGACAGAATACGAGGTAGTGAGGGAGCGTCACGCGACCTCAGGGGGAAGGGTTGAGACCTTGACTGTTAGCGAGTCGAATGAGGCGCGGGGTCGCGGCGACGAGCCGAAGCGGCCGGTCGGCCACGAGGTCGACTTCCCGCCGGTGGAGAACGGCGTGGACTACCTCCAGAGTGTCGTCGAACACCTGACCGCGGAACAGCAGCCCGGCCCGCGGCACCTGAAGTACGCCGTGCTCCACCTCCAGGCCGCCGCCGAAGTCCTCCTCAAGGCACGCCTCCAGCGCGAGCACTGGAGCCTGGTCTTCGCGGACCCCGGCCTGGCCACCCGCCGCACGTTCGAGGCCGGCGCCTTCAACAGCTGTGGCATCAAGGAGACCATCGCCCGTCTCAAGGACATCGCCCGCGTCAACATCGACGACAAGGCGGTCGCCCACCTGGCCGACCTGACCAAGGACCGTAACGCCCTCCAGCACTACGGCCTCACCCACAACGCCCGAGCGGTCGAGTCCCGCGCGGCCAAGGTCCTCGACTTCCTGGTGACCTTCGTCCACACCGAGCTGCTCCCCGCCCTAACGCCCATCGAGGCGCAGAAGGTGGCGGGCACGCTGGAGACGGTCGGCGAGGACGTCCGCATGATCCAGTCCTTCATCAAGACCCGGCTCAACCGTCTCCGGGGCGACTTGAAGGACATCCAGGGTGCGACCGTGGAATGTCCCTCTTGCGACCGATGGGCGCTGGTCGTTGGCGGCCAGGAAGGCGAGCCGACCTGCCATTTCTGCCACGTGGACTGGGGCCCCCGCGGAGCCAACGGGGCTGCTGACCTCTACGTGTGGCAGCGGTCCGAAGACTTCGGGTCGGTGGCGCGCTGCCCATCATGCGGCGTGACGGCGTTGATCGTCGGCGAAGTGTCCGTGGCTGCCGCGCCGATGACAACCTGTTCCCTCTGCTTTGCCTGCGGCACCAGGCATGACGATCTTCCAGCGTGCAACGCCTGCGAGAAGACCTACGTGCCGGACAAGCACACCATCGGCCTCTGTGGCTGGTGCGAACACGCCGCCACGCAATAGGACAGTTCATCCCGTACGCGGACCGTACCAAGGCACAGTCGGAACCCGCCCCCGTAGCAGAGAAGGGGAACCACCAGTGAGCACCAGCAGCACCGTCCCGGAAAACCAGCTGTACCGCGACCTCGCCCCCGATATGAAGGCCCGGGACCGGCGCCTGCGCGTCACCGCGGTCCGGGACGGGCGTGCCGACGTTGTCGTCGAACACGACCTCGGCGGCCAGGCCGGCAGGAAGACCCACGCGAGCATCGCCCGTCTGAGGTCCGCTGCCTTCGAGCTGCTCGAGGACCCGGCCGACACCGATCCGCAGTACCTGGCCATGCTGGCCGCCGTCGCCGAGGTCCACCGGCCCGGAGCCACCCCGCCGGACTGCGCGCGTGCAGCCCTGCGCGTCCTGCGCGACCTCCTGCCCGCAGGCCCGGCCGTCCGCAGCGACGTCAGCAGCCGATGACCACGAGCTCAGCCGTCAAGGTGCCCGAAGCCGAGATCGTCGACGCCGAACTCGTCGACGACACGGCCCTCATGCCCGTGGTCGACGCTGCCTCCCCGGCGCCGGCGTATGCGGTGACCCGGCACACCGTGCTAGGCCCCGGTGAGCTCCCGCCCCGGGCCGACGAGACGACGCGCTTCACCGAGATCGACTTCGAGGTCCCCGAGGGCGTCAAGAAGCGGCTGAACGAGCGCGGCGCCCGCAACACCCGAGTCAACCGGGACTCCACACGCATCCGCTTCGAGCAGTGGTGCCAGAGCCAGGGCCGCATCGCCCGGCCGACCACCACCACGGCGAACGTGGCCGCGTACTTCGGACACCTCATGGAGAAGGGCAAGCCGGACGGCACCAAGTACAGCCCGGACAGCCTCCTGGCCTACTGCGGGCGGATCGTCTCCTGGTACCCGAAGGGCGAGCGACCCGACGGCTCCCTCATCCGCGAAATGATCGAGGACTACCGCCTCGAGGAGTACATCCCCGCCGGCGGCGAGCCGGAGAAGTCCGCAGGCCTGACCCTCAAGTACCTCGTCAAGGTCCTCGCCGCCATCGACGAGACCACTCGGATCGGACGCCGCGACGCCGCGATGCTCGTCCTGCAGTACGGCATGCTCTACCGCTCCGTCGAGGTCACCAACCTCCTCGTCCGGCACGTCCGCCTCGACACCGACGGCGTGTGGGTCTGGACCGCGAAGTCCAAGACCCGCCGGAAGGGAAAGGGCAGATGGCGCTTCATCCGCGACCGGGCCGACCTGCGGATCGTCGCCCGCATGCGGGCCTGGCTCGCCGACCTCCGAGAGCTGTTCGAGCCCACCCAGCGGGACCAGAACCCAGCCAGCGGCGAGCCTGCCTACCAGCCGAACAAGCCCCTGTTCCGGGCCCTGACCACCCTGGGCAACCTCAAGCGCCGCACGAACGCGACGGTACGCGGCCTGTTCCTCACCGGCCGGGCCGTCAACGAGATGGTGAAGGCCCGCGCGGCCGCCGCCGGCGTCGCCTTGATCAACGGTCTCAAAGTCACCTCCCACTCCCTGCGGGCGGGCCCGAACACCGACCTGGCTGAGGCTGAGGTACCGCTCGCCGAGCGCAACGAGGCAGGCGACTGGAACGCGGACTCCACCCTCTCCGACGACGTCTACAACCGGCCCGACGGCAGCATCGACATCAGCAAGCGTGACCCGCTCGACGCGGTCCCGCTCTACGGCGGACCGGCGCACGCCGCGGTCGCGCAGGCCCGCGCCGCGGCTACCGTAGTGCGAGAGGAGTGATCCGCCGCATGAGGCGGCATCCCACCCACCCGCGTAAAATGGCAGGTCAGGGCCCTTGCGTGCGGATCGGTAGCCAGGTGGGTATACCGGTTGGCATACTCGGATACATGGCAGACACCAGTGTGAAGATCGACGATGTCACCCGTGACCGACTCAAGGCACTGGCCGACGCCGCGGGCGTGTCCATGAAGGATTACCTCGCGCGCGTCGCCGCGGAGAAGGAACACGAGCAGCTGCTGGACACTGCCACGGCTGCGTTCCGGCGGGCCATCGGTGCGCCGGGGGTCCTGGACCGGTTCGACGCCGACTTCGGCGGGCTGCCGCCAGCGGCCGCCAACGAGACCCCGCGGGCGGCCTGAACCGGTGGAATTGCTCGTCGACTACCGATGGCTCCTGGACCGCCAAGAGGACATCCTTCGCTCTGACCTGACCGTCAACGACCTCTCCGTGCTGGTCGGCATGGCCGCCCGGCACCGGGTCAACACCCCCCGTCTGGACCAGGCGGACCCGGACGCGTTCTGGCGCGCCGCCGTGTTCCTGGAGGAGTGCGTACTTCTGCGCCCCCTCCCTGCGCGCAACGAGGCATACGGCTACGGTGTCGCACTCGCTTACCTGGAAGCCTCCGGGAAGCGCGTCGATGCCAAGTACGAGCTGTGGCGCGACCTCATCGTGGACATCCGGGCTCTGCGACTCGATTCGTACGGCATCGCGGACCGACTCCGATCCCTGCAGGTCGGCTGAAGCTGGCGGTCTCACCGCTGTGCGCCCTGCAAACCGCACACCTCCACCCCGAGAGATCACCGATGAACAGCCCCTTGCCTCATCGACGCCGCCATCTGTGACGGCGACATCGTCACCGCGAGGAAGGCCGACAACGCGGACCACGGCGACATCGTGGCGGCCATGCTGGACGGCGAGGCCACGGTCAAACGCCTGCGCCGCGAGAACGGCCAGGTCTGGCTCATGCCGCACAACCCGGCGTACCAGCCGATCCCCGGGACGACGCCATTATCCTCGGCAAGGCGGTCGCCGTCCTGCGCGCTCTGAGCGCCCCACGCCCCCGACAGGCCCCCCGGCGACGCGGCGCTGCCGGCTCTCACGAGCCGGCAGGACCGCCAGCCACAACCAGCACGACAACGGGACCCGAATTGACCCTGACGCCCGGAGCACGCGTGCCGGGACGGACCTGGACGGTCCGCCTCACCGGCCACCCCGACCACACCGTGTCCGTCACCTGCAGCACCGCCGCGTGCCGGATGCCGCCCCGCTCGAAAGACGCTGCGAGCATGCGCCGCTTCGCCGCCGAGCACGCCAAAGCCCACGCACGCCTCGCCGGCGCCCGCCCCAACGCCGCCTGCAGCTGCAGCAGCGCAGGATGCGCCCTCCACGAAACCCGCGTCCACTGCACCGGCACCAGCCTGCTCGTCCTCGTCCACAACCCGGCCATCGGCCAGGTCTGGACCCTGGCCGAGGTCTGCCAGGCCTGCGCCCGCCACATCCACCACATCACCATCCTGGCCACGACCAAGCCTGCCCTCCCCACCCCCGCAGCCCCCTCCATGCAGCAGCCGACGCAGCGCACCGCAGTGCCGGGCGGATTCTCCTCACCGGAAGCCGCATCTGATCCCTCACCGGGGCGCCGCCTCCACCGCGCCCACCGTCAGCGCCGCTCGCGGGGCTGACGGTGGGCGCGGCCTATCCACCGGGCCTTCGCGGCTCGGCCGGACCCTCCGGCGTGTGACTCACCATGGCGCGGCTGCAGGTTCGGGTGACGCCGTAGCCGGTGTCGTGGAGGGCGGCCGTCCAGACCTCCCGGTCGAACCACTTGATGATGTCCGGCTGCATGGCGGTGATGGCGGTCCTCCGGGCCTGCCAGTCGGTGGTCCCCTTGTCCTGGCAGCCGGTACAGCCGTCCTCGCCGTGGATGTGGCCGGCCATCCATGCGGTGACGGCGACATTGCGCCGACTACGACGCTGGGATGCACGGCTGGCGCGCCCATGCCGACAACCGCACTTGCCGCGTCGCCTGGACCAGTCAGGGCACCGCATCCCTAGTCATGCCCTGGACGAACCAGTCGGCTCCCTGACTGTTGGCCGGGCCCGGCCGACGACGTGCGCGTCGGCCGCCGTACTCGGTTTCCGGACGGTCGGCGGGAGCGCCGCGCGGCCCGTTGTGTGCGCCAGAACCGGACGTGCCTGGTGCAGAGGAACTCCAGGGAGTCCTCACGCAGGCCTCGGGTCTTCACGCCGGTCGGCCCGGCACTGCCGGTTAGGGTTTTCTCCATGGGGTGGACAACGGGTCATGTGGGAGGAACTTTGCCGGCCGGTCAGGGCGTGCAGGGCTGGGTTGCGCCGAGCGCGATCGAGCGGGGGCTGTACGAGGCGAAGGCGCGCGGGGATTGGCCCGCGTACTACGATCTCGTCGCCCATGCGGACCTCTACATGATGCAGTCCCGGGCCTACGTCGACACCAGCTCCGGCCATAGCCGCTTCCATCCCTACTGGAACCCCCAGACGCAGACCATGTGCCTGGCCGTCTACACGGCCGGCATGCTGCCGGAGCCGCAGCCCGACCCGGTCTACAACGGCTACACGCTGGGCTGGTTCGCCCGGGTGTGGGAGCCTCACGACCCCCCGTACCTCGTCGTCAACCCCGGCAGCCCCTGCGAGGGCGTCCTGCCCGCCGGGCCGGAGGGTCGGCAGCTGTGGCAGCAGCACTACGCCGCGGTGAAGAGCCACGGACTGGCCCCGGACGCCATCCACACCCTGGAGCAGGGCGGACCCCTCTCGGGCCAGGTCGCGTTCGGCCTGGCCGCCGGCGCACACATCGCGGTGGCCAACGGCCGGTTCTGGAACTCCATCGCCTACCACGGCTGCGGCTACAGCGACGAGAAACGCACCCTGGAGCGGTGGTGGGGCGTCACCACCCGCCAGAAGTGGCAGGACAGCCAGCACAGACTGCTCACGGCCGACATGGTCAGCGGTGTCTGGGAGTTCGTCCTGCAACTGCGCCGCGGGATGGCCCTGGACTTCGCCGGTCCCATCGAGGCCGACCACTGGCGCCGAGCCGCCGAAAACGTGGTGCGCCGCCGGGCCGAGGCGGCAGAGCAGCCCCGGCTGACCCCGGACGGCGTCACCCAGGGCCAGCCGGTGTCCCCGTCCGAGCTGGAGGGCCAGGTGACGGGCGTGCACCGGCTGATCGGCCGCATCACCCGCTACGAGGCACGCTTCCGGGCCGACGGGCTGCTGCCCGAGGGCGGCTACGTCCGCAGCGTCGAGGCGTGGGACTACGGCCGCGCCTCCGGCATGGCCCGCTGGGGCCTCGCCGCCCGCCTGTGCACCCTGGCGGAGGCCGAGGCCGCGGTGGTCCGCGCCGGACGCCTCGTCCAAGCAAACTACCGCTCGTGGGAGGACTTCTCCGCCGCGTACATCCTCGGCCGCTGCCTCCACTTCGACGAAGAGGAGTTCGGCGAGTGGTACGAGACAGTGCTCGCCACCCACCGTGTCCTGACCACCGACCCCGCCAGCCCCTGGAACACCCTGCCCTGGGAGTAAGAGTGCAAAGGCGAGCAGTTCTGGGATGTGGTGCTGGTCCGCCCGGACCCGGTGGCGGAAGGTAGCGCCGATCGGGCCATTGACCGCGGCGCTTCCAGCGGATCCGCTTGGACGTGGGCGTGGGTGACGTCACGGCTCTGGGCCTGGTAACTACCGGGCCCAGGAGTGGTCCGGGCTACCGCAGACCCTTCATTGCTGTGGTGACCTGGTCTTGGGCACAACGGTGCTCTTCGGCGTGTACCAATCGGCCTGGTAGTTCGGATGAGCCCACACCGGCCGTTCGGTGCTGTCCGGGGCGGGGGCGTCCGCGAAGCGAAGCCCCTGCCTGTTGCTGCGAAGGATTCCGGCGGTCCAGCCGTTGGCGGGCACGGCTGTCGTTCGATCAGCGCTTCGACGTCCCACACTGCTTTGATGCCCTCGTCGGTGAGCCAGGGGATCACCATTCCCATGACCTGTACGGGGGCTGGCCGTATTGCAGCGAAAGGGCTCGGCAGGTGTTGAGGATGAGGGTGTCCCTCTGCTGGGCCTGTCCTTCCTGCAACGCCCGAAGGGATCCCGTGGCCCTCGCGAGCTGCTCCCGGAGATCGGCGACGGTCTGTGCCGCCAGCTGGCCGGCCTGCTTCTCGATGTCGAGGGCGAGCGAAGCGCGAGCTTGGCGGCGCTCGCGCGGAACGAGCGAAGAACGCCGCCTGATCCTCTCCGACGGTGCGTACGCCGCACGCGCGGCCAGGTGCGGCGCGAGCCCGGCGTACGCCCTCAGGTGCAGTTCCGCGAAGGTGTCGGCGTCCCAGTCCTCGGGCCGGACGTCTTCCGCAGGCCAGATGTAGGCCCAGGCTCGGCCGCCGCCGCTCGTGGTGACCGGGGTCAGGGTGTAACGGACGTCCTCGAACGCGTCCAGCACTGCCCACTCCCAGCTGGTGAGGTCGGTGAGGAGCAGCCCGACGGCGACCGCGCCGGGCGCCGGGACCAGGCCGGGCTACGGATCCGAGCCGAACCCTTTCCCCCGCCGGCAGCTGTGTACGTGCTGACCACGGGCAAGCTGGTACGGGACCGGATCCCTGAGATCATCCGCGCGGACGGACTTGAGCCAGAGGTCTACGTGGCCGAGCCGGCGGAGTACCGGGCCAGGCTCCGCGCGAAGCTGGTCGAGGAGGTGGCGGAGTACATGGAGGCGGACGAGACCGACGCCCCCGAAGAGCTCGCGGACGTTCTCGAGGTCGCCTTTGCCCTCGCCGCGGACCTCGGCGTCGACGCTGCCCAGCTGGAGAAGATTCGGGCGTCCAAGGCCGAGCAGCGGGGTGGCTTCTCGGAGCGGATCGTCTGGACCGGCAACCGCTGACCTGTGGTGCCGGTCCCGCAACACCTCTACAGCTGGAGCTTGGCCAGCACGATGTGGCTCACCCCGGGCAGTGGCAGCCCCACCGCCGCGGGGGCAAGGCCGGCATGGCGGGCGAGCGCGGTGGTCTCCGTCGCGCTGATCCCGCGCTGGAACGTCCCCTTCCCCTCGCTCGACCAGTAGCCGTCTACGAACGCGGCGCGGTGTGCCAGCCACCGCGCTTCGCAGACCTCGGACCAGTGCCGACGCCGCCTGGGCCAGCCCTACGGGCTGACCCAGGGCCTCATCTGGCGCGGCCGGGCCGACGTTCCGGAGCAGCGTTTCTGCTGGGTGCCCCTGGCGGTTGGCTGCTCGCACCCTGAGCTGGCTTCTCCTTGCCTTGTCGTGTGGGCTGGGTGGTAGTGCTGCGTGTCCTGGCAGCAGAAGCGTCGACTCGCCGGGGATGGACGACTGAGGCGCTCTGCGCCGGTGCCAGTGCCAGAAGACGTTTCGGGCCGTCCACCGCGATGAACGCCTCCAGCCCGCCGGGCGCAAAGCCGTTCTTCCAAGCTTCGTTGCCTGCGCGGTATGCCGTGCGGATGTCCGACGTGTGGTACTCCAGAGGAGGCTCGACGGTTCGGACCTTCCTGCCGAGGATCTCTCCGAAGCTTGCGTTTCGAATCAGATCAAATCCCTCACCGCTGGCGGTAGGGAAGACGAGGTCGACCCTTTCCGGAGGAAACATCTGGTTGAATCCGTCCGGGTCAAGTTCCGGGCGGTTGATCACGCGCACGGTGACCCGGTCCTGGAGCCCTGCTGCCTCGATGGTTGCTTGCCAGAATCCGGCACGCTCGTCGGCGGACATGGGGTTCTTCGCTGGTGAGGTGTTCGCCTCGCAGCCGGCGTAGAAATCACGGAGGTGTTCAGGAATGTGCGGCATTTGGTCTGGTCGGGCCTCCAGGTCGAGAACTCCTAGCTCCAGGGACGGGAAATCGCGAAGAATTGTGCGGACGGTGTCCAGGTGAGCGATGGAGACGATCTGGTATCGGCCGAAGGTGACGGCAGGCCGGTCGGCGATGGGACCCGCGCCCGCGTCGGGATGTAGCAGGGGTGCCGCGAATTCGAGCGCCCGCTGCAGCCGTGGTTCCCATTCGGGTGCCATCCGGGCCTGCAGGCTGGCGTGCAGGGTGAGGTAGGAGCGGCTCTCTTCCAGGGTCAACCGCTCGTTGCGCAGACCCTCTACCACGGCGCGCGTGGGCACCGGCAGGCGCAGCTCGCCGTTGTCCATGCGTTCGTTGCGGTGGACCGGTTGTGCGTTTCCGCGCTGGTAGACGGACTGGACGGCAACGCGCGGGTCCGCGTCAAGCCAGTCGGCGACCTCGGGAAGGTGGGCGTACCGCTGGTCGTGTAGGTCTGCGGCGACGATCCGCCCCTGACCTGTCGTCTCGTGACCGAGTTGGTAGCGCTCCAGGATGCCTAGTTCGCTCATGGCGGCAGGCGAGGCGAGCAGCGCCGCTTCAATCCGGTAGGGCGCCCTGCCGTCGGCCTCTGCGGACAGCTTGGCGAGGAGGCGATCTGTGACCTCTCGGTCACGCAGTCCGTGTTCGACGATCAGATGCGAGCCGCGTTCCACGAGGTAGTCGATCGCGGACTCGAACCAGATCCTTGCCTGAGCCTGGATGAGATCATCGGCTACCTGCGGACCGTGCGCGGCGCGCAGATTCTGGTAGTCGGGGTGGAATGCGCGAACCGCGTCCACATCGATCACGACGGGCCGGGCGTCCTCGGGGTAGGTCGCCCTGATGTCCTGCGCGAGAACGCTCTTTCCGGCGCCCGGCGGCGCGCTCAGTATGGTCGCTACGGGCTCGTCCTGTAAGACGGCGTCGGCGAGCAGGGTTTGGGCGATCTGCTCGAAGATCAGGTCGGACTGCTCCTGCGGCAGTACGTACGTCCGGTCGACTCCCGGGTCCGTCACCGGCTCAGACCCTCCCTTATGGACTTCAGGACCGGCGCCTCACGGTTCAGGACGGCCTGAACGGAGTCGGCGTCCCGCGGGTCGAGCGTGTTCAGCAGGGCAGCCCAGCGGTCGCGCTTCTCGGCCCATTCCCGGTCGGCGTCCACCTCACCGGCGCCCACCTGGCCGGCGGCGTGACCGATTAGCTGCAGGAGAACGTCACGTGCCACTTCGTAAGCCGCGCCGCCTTGCAGGGGAAGCTGCCCCGCGATTCTTTCCGTCATCGTTTCCGTACCTTTCTATACCCTTGCCCGAGAGTGGCTATAATCCATAAGTCAATTGACAAGGAGGCGGGTTCTTTATGTCGAACTATATCGGTTGGATTCGGTCCCGTGTCGGGAATTCTTTGATTCAGCTCAACTTCGCCGCTGCATGTGTGGTTACCGACGAAGGGGTCTTGTTGCAGCGCCGCGGAGACGACGGTGCATGGGGTTTCCCGGGCGGGGCGATCGAGCTCGGCGAGTCGGCTGCCGAGGCCGCGGTACGGGAGACTGCGGAGGAGACCGGACTGCACGTGTGCGTGGACACGTTGCTGGGTGTGTACACCAAATACCGGCACACCTATCCCAACGGCGATACGGTCCAACCGATCACCACATTCTTCTGCTGCTCGGTTGTCGGCGGACAGTTGGGTGGCCAAGACGGGGAGACTCTGGAGCTTCGGTACTTCCCCCTGTCGCAGGTGCCACCGCTGACGAACGCTCAGCACCACGATGCACTGTCCGACCTGCGGCTGGGCCGACACGGCGTCTTCCGCTGAGGTCCACTATCGGCGAGGTCCCTTACGGGGCGGCTCGACGCTGGGCTGCGCATGAGCGCCGGGGGCCGCGGTGGGGGGTGCCTCGCTGCGGCCGCCGGCGACCGTGGTGGAACGGGAGGTCGCTGCCTTTGTGCCCACCACGGGATGGACCGCCCCCCGTAGCCGTGTCCGGTTCTGGGTGGCCGTGAATACGGCGGCGTGCTCCTCGACGAGAGCGGCAGCGCGTTCGGCGACGGCGGGCGTGCCCAGAACATAGGCGGTCTGTCCGTCCGCCACAGGAAACTGCAGGCACCGCCCGCCGGCAGCCTGGACGGCCGCCCAACCCGCAGCTACGTCCCACGGCTTCGTGCCGATCCCGACATAGGCGTCCAGCGCCCCGGTTGCGATGTCGAAGAGGTCGCAGGAGGTGGATCCCGTGCGTCGGAAGTCCTGTACCTCGGGGATTAACCGGATGAGGGTCGAAAGCGTCAAGGGGCGGCGTTCCTCGCTGATGGACACACTCACCGATACCAGGGCGGCGCTCAGTTCGTCGGTGGCAGACACTGCTGGTGTGCCGTTTCCGGACACGATCGTCCCGGTCTCGTCGCAGGCGATCCATCGGCCGGTTGCGGGCCGGATGATCGAGCTGGCCGCGGGTACGCCATTCACCTCGGCAGCAACGGCCACGGCGAAGTCGCTGCGTCCATGAGCAAAGTTGGCGGTGCCGTCAATGGGATCGATGATCCATCGGACGTTCCCGCTGCCTTCCTGCTGGCCGCCCTCCTCGCCGAGGATGGCATCGTGCGGCCGGTGCTGTCGCAGAAAGTCCGTCACCGCTCGCTCCGCCGCGGTGTCCACGTCAGTCACCAAGTCGCGGTGCGAAGACTTGGTGCGGACAGCGAAACCGCCCTCACTCTGCGCGGCTGCAATGACATCACGGCCGCGCTGGGCCGCCTCAAAGGCCAGCTGCCCGAGTTCCGATAATTCCTTGCCCACGGCGCTCCCCCTGCTTCTTCAACGGTATCCGTCATTCTGCCGCCATGCCCGGGCGTCAGCCAACTGTGATCATTCTCGCCGTTCCTGACTCGGCCTCGGACCGATGGGCTCCATGTCGTGGGGTAACGTATGCGCGCGGCCGAATGCCCCCACGGGGATCACGCTGAGGGGTCGGCACGAGCTCAGCAGGCTTCGATCACCGCTCCACTCTCTGCACGAGGGGACCGCTGGAGCCCTCGGCCCGTCTCCACACTCCCCCGCCGAGCCAATACAAGCAGTGAACCGAGCCAAGATGCATCACGGCTTGGAGACTCGCCGCTCAGCTCGTTCGATCGGCACGTAGGGTTCGGAGATGGACATAGTCAGCGGTGTCGTGGGTGTCGCATACTCGCACTTCTGCATTGCCGAGCACGTCGAGGAGAAAGTCGAGGGTGTCGACGAAGTACCGGGCTTTCACACCCACGAGCCCGTGATCGTCACACCCGGCAAGCTCACCATCGTCAGTTGCCTCCAGGAACACGATGCTTGGGTGACTCTCATGGTCGCCGAGGCCGAGCCGGTGCAGCAGACGGAGCAATGGCAATCGCTTGGTTCCTGGCTGTACCGGCCCGTCTCCACAGGCCGAATGGGAATCTCCGGCCCCACCACCGGCCCTGCCGTGCCTGCGATGGGCTGGCTTCCAGGTAGCCAGGGGTACGCCCCAACCCTCACGCTTCAACCGTCGACGGTCTACACGGTTCATGTCTACGCCAAGGGCCGAGAGGACTCCCGAGCCCGGTACGAGGCAGCGATGGGCCGCGAGGAATGGGGTATCCACGAGGGATTCGAGGACTACGTAGCCGTCTTCGTCCCCGTCGGAGAGCATTCCTCCCGGACGGCAAGTCAAACGGCCAGCTGAGCGACAGGCGCGGGCGTCCTCGGGCTCTCCCGGCCGTCACGGCCATTGCTGTGTGGCGATCGGGGGCCCTCGCAGACCCAAGGACCCTGAAGCAGCGCGACACTGGTGGGCCTTGATGGCCCTATTGCTGGACCTCAAGGCCTGAGCCGACCGGCCAACGCCAAGGCGCGGCCCTCGGCTACTGGGCCGTACTTCGGCTCTGCTCTGAGCTCTGCGGCGGGCTGTACCGGTCGATGCCGGCAAGGACCTTCCGGTCCAGCTCCAGCGCGGCGTCGATGTCCTTGCGCGTGAACCGTGACGGATCCTTCGCGTACATCTCCCGCCCCCGTTCGGAGGTGAAGCGGTCCTCCGGAATCCGGTCGGCGCCCTCCGGCAGGAACTTGGCGACCTCCTCGAGCGCGGCGGTCCCGTACGCGGCTGCCGAACGGATCTCGCGGTGTTCGGCGGCCGGGGTGCTCAGCAGCCTCAGCCCCGACTCGGTCGACATTCGGTCACTGACCCACAGGAACTCGCCGGGGTCGATGATCTGCGAAGGCTCGGGACCGCCGAACGCCGGGGGCGCCGGAGGCCGGTCGTCGGAGATCGTGAACGCGTAGGAGCGTGTACGACCGCACTGGGGGCAGACACCCTCGTACATGCTGACAAGGACCCCCTCGCGGTCCTCCAACCGGTGCTCCCGGTCGAACTGCGTGGCGCCGCACACACAGACGTGAAGATCTATGTAGAGGTGCGCTTCCTGCGCCGAACGAGCGATCAACATGTCATGATCCTACTGGAATCGGCATGTCGAACGGGGAAATGGCAGTGGATCTGCGCACCGGCGAAGGACGGCTGTTCGCCGCCCACAGCCGGGGACCCGTCATGACGCTCAGTCCGGCCAGATAACCCGCCGGTCTGCGGCCCCTCAAGCGCAATGCGGACGTCGTAGTTCGACTCCGCCGGAATGCAGCAGGGGAGCGACTGCCTAAAAACTCACCTCTTACAACGGCTAACGCAATGAGGTGGATCGCTTCTGGTTGCCGTGAGGGGTCATCCCCGCGGGTGCGGGGAGCAGGAGCTGCTGGCCCGAGAGGCGGCCGGAACCGCCGGGGTCATCCCCGCGGGTGCGGGGAGCAGACCGCTGCTGACGTGCGTGCCATCAGCGACCTGGGGTCATCCCCGCGGGTGCGGGGAGCAGGAGCGACGTCCCCTTCGGGTGGGTCAGGGCGTGGGGTCATCCCCGCGGGTGCGGGGAGCAGCGGGAACGCCCCGCGCGAGTCCTCATCAGTTCGGGGTCATCCCCGCGGGTGCGGGGAGCAGTGTTCTTCCAGGGCCCCGTAAACCTTGTGGCAGGGGTCATCCCCGCGGGTGCGGGGAGCAGCGGTCGGAAGCGTGATCGTGAACGCCCCGGACGGGGTCATCCCCGCGGGTGCGGGGAGCAGGGCGATGGGCTCCAGCGTCACGCGAACCTCGTGGGGTCATCCCCGCGGGTGCGGGGAGCAGCACCTCGGGCGCCGGACGAAGCAGGAGACCAAGGGGTCATCCCCGCGGGTGCGGGGAGCAGTCCTACGGGGTGGGCGGGGTCGAGGCCCCGCGGGGGTCATCCCCGCGGGTGCGGGGAGCAGGCGACGAGACCCTCGATTTTCCGGATCAGGTAGGGGTCATCCCCGCGGGTGCGGGGAGCAGCACCTGCTCGCCAGGTCGCGGCAGGTCGTTCCGGGGTCATCCCCGCGGGTGCGGGGAGCAGTCGACCTCGGCGCACGCGGCGGACGACGTCCAGGGGTCATCCCCGCGGGTGCGGGGAGCAGCGATGCGGCCGCCGCCAGGGACGTTGATGCGAGGGGTCATCCCCGCGGGTGCGGGGAGCAGTACTCGTCGTGGTAGCGCTTCTTGGCGAGCCAGGGGTCATCCCCGCGGGTGCGGGGAGCAGGCTTCTTGACCTGGGACTCTAAGCGGGGAGCGCGCCATTTTCGAGCACTTTCGCTGGATCCGGCAAACAGGTTATAGGACCCACAAACAGGCGAACCCTCACGTCCGGGATACGCACGCCCAGGCGGGCTCGGCAGGATCCATCCCTCCCGGTCGGCATGTCGGCGCCCAGGCCGATGCCCGGGCGGTATGGCGAGGGCATCGAATCGCCTGACCCGCAGTCATCACCCGCCGTAAGGTGCACGGTAGTGATCACCGATGACGGGGGCGGGCGTGATGGAGGCCGAGCGTCGGCGGCGTAGCGGCGTCGTCGGGTACTGGCGGGCGGTCGAGCTGTTCAGTCCGCAGAAGATCCCCGCGCTGTCGGCCCGGGAGCGGGTGTATCGGGTCGAGCCGGGCAGGCCCGTGCCCTGGGAGGCCGGGCATCCGCTGCGGTCGATCCCCCTCGAGCCCGGCTACGGCTGGCAGCACGTCGTCTACGGCGGGGCGTACGCCCTCAGCGCCGTACGCGACACCCTGCTCGACGTCTTCGGGGAGAGCGGCGAGGACCATGACGGCCGGATGGACGGTGACACCGCCCTGTTCGCGCTGACCGTCACCGACGAGGGCCGGCTGCTGCTGGACTCCCCCGTCTTCTCCTCCTGCGCCTGGGCCACCGGCCGCGCTGTCTCCCCCGGCCCGGGCAGCCGCGGCTGGCTCGACGGGTTCGAGGAGGAGGTCGACACCTGGAGCAGCCGGGCCGCCGACCTCGGCGAACCCGTCAAGGCCGCCAATCCTGCCGAGACCGGGGAGTCCGTCGGAGCGAGCTCCGCCGAAGACGAGGAGGACCAGGACGAGGAGGAGTCCGCCGTCGGCGCCGGCGTCGTCACGGCCGCGCACCTGCTGCAGTTCACGGGCGAGTTGGCCCGTGCCTGGGGTGTCACCGTCGCGCTGCGGCCCGAAGAGGTGCGCGTCCGCAGCGTGGCCGTACGCCTCGACCACGCCGCAGCGAACAGCGCCGACCAGCAGGACTTCCTCAACAGCTTCATCGCCGCCGACCTCGACCAGGTCGCCCGCGCCCTCTCCCGGCAGGACCCCGGCGCGGGCCTCGCTGCCTATCTCACCCCCGAGGCCGCCTTCGACGCCTGTCGCCGCATCGACCTGCGGGCCCACCCCGAAGCCGCGCTCGCCGGTGCGGCTCCCCACCGGACGCCGGTCGGGCGGTGGCCGGCCGATGCCGAGCACCCGCTCGCGCTGAGCCAGCAGTTCGCCGTCAACGCCGTGCACGCCGAGCTGGCCCCCGCCGCCGGAGTCTTCGCCGTCAACGGCCCGCCGGGCACCGGCAAGACCACCATGCTGCGCGACTGCTTCGCCGCCGCCGTCGTCGAACGCGCCCGGCGCCTGGCCGCGCTGCGCCTGCCGTCCGAAGCCTTCGCGCAGCAGGCCCCGTACGTATGGAAGAGCGGCGACTACACCCGTACGGTCACCCCGCTGCGACCGGAGTTCACCGGCTTCGAGATGGTCGTCGCCTCCGCCAACAACGGGGCGGTCGAGAACATCTCCACCGAGATCCCCGCCCGCGAGGCGCTCGCCGAGCCGTGGCGGGAGGAGGCCGACTATTTCGCCGAGCAGGCCACCCGCCTGCTCAAGGGCGAGGACGCCTGGGGCGCGGTCGCCGCGCGCCTGGGCAGCAAGAAGAACCGGCTGGAGTTCGTCAACCGCTTCTGGCACGGCAAGTACCGCCAGACCGACGCAGGCGCCCCTCCCCCGCCCCCCGTCCCGGCGCAGCAAGCGGGCGGCAGCCGTCGGCGCCCCCGCAACGCCTGGATCGACAGCGGCGCCGGCCTGGCCCACCTGCTGCGCCAGTGGCGCGACACCCCGCAGAGCGGAGTGTGGCGTGAGGCCAAGCAGCGGTTCGTGGCCGCCCTCGCGGAAGCGGAGCGGCTGCGCGACGAGCGGGCCCTCGCCGCGGAGGCGTACGCCGGCCGCGGGGCGGCGTACGAGTCCCTGCGCCGGACGGAGCTCGCCGTGGCGCAGGATGCGGCGGAGCTCGCCCGCGTGCGGGAGCTGCTGCCGCCCGCCGAGGCCTCGCTGGCCCGCGCCGAGCAGGCCCTGGCGGAGGCGGAGCGTACACATCAGGCGCATCTCGCGCGTCGACCCGGTTTCACGGTCAGCCTGTTCACGCTGGGGCGTGCCGCGCGCGACTGGCACGCGGACGAGGCCGACGCGGCCGGCCTGGTCGCTGCCGCCCGCGCGGCGCGCGATACGGCGCAGGCCGGACGGGACGGCGTCCGGGGAGCCGTCGGCGCAGCGGCAGCCCGCCTACGGGATCGGCAGGAGGCTCAGCGCGCGGCGCACGCCCACGCGGAGCGGACCGAGCAGGCCCTCGCGGCGGCGCGGAGCCGCTGGGAGGGCTTCGTGCCGGAGGACTCCTGGCTCACCGACGACTCGGCGCGCGAGCTCGCCGCGCCCTGGTCGGACCCGGAGATCACGAGGGCGCGCACCGAGGTGTTCCTCGCCGCTCTCGAACTCCACCGGGCCTTCCTGCGGTGCACGGCCCGCACGATGTACGCCAACCTGATGGCAGCCATGGACGCGGTTGCCGGGGCGGTTCCGAAGACCGTGCCCGAGGCGCATCTGCGGGCGGCCTGGCAGAGCCTGTTCGTCGTCGTCCCGGTCATGTCGACCACCTTCGCCTCACTCGATCGGGTCTTCGGGCGGCTGGGGCCGGAGGCGCTGGGCTGGCTGTTCGTCGACGAGGCCGGGCAGGCGACGCCGCAGATGGCGGTGGGCGGCATGTGGCGGGCCCGCCGTACGGTCGTCGTCGGCGACCCGCTGCAGCTGGAACCTGTGGTGGTGCTGCCGTGGACGGCGCAACGGGCGCTGCGCGACGACTTCGGCGTCGCGGAGGAGTGGGCGCCGGGACGTACGTCGGTACAGCAGCTCGCCGACCGCGCCAACCGCTACGGAACGCTCCTGCCCGCGGAACTCCCCGACGGGCGCCACGAGGTGTGGGTCGGCTCGCCGCTGCGGGTGCACCGGCGGTGCGACGAACCGATGTTCTCCATCAGCAATGCGGTGGCGTACGACGGCTTGATGGTCCAGGGGACGAAGCGGCGCGATCCGTACGTCTACCGGCCGACGAGCAGCTGGGTGAACGTGACCGGGGCGGAGGCCGACGGCCACTGGATCCCGGAGGAGGGCCGCGCGCTGCGGCGCATCCTGGAACGGCTGGGCAAGGAAGGCGTGGACCTCGCGCGGGACGTGTTCGTGATCAGCCCGTTCCGGCAGGTGGTGGCAGGCGCGCGGCGGGCTGCCCGGGACCTGGTGCCGGCGGAGCGGGTGGGTACGGTGCACACGACGCAGGGCAAGGAGGCCGACGTGGTCATCCTGGTCCTGGGCACGGACCCGCGCCGCCCGGGCGCCCGCGCGTGGGCGGCTTCCCGTCCGAACCTGCTCAACGTGGCAGTAAGCCGTGCCAAGCGCCGCCTGTTCGTGATCGGCAACCTCGAGTCGTGGCGCGACCAGCGCTTCTTCAACACCCTGGCGGAGGCCCTGCCGTCCCACACCTGGCACCCGTCACAGCAGGAGGACCACCACCGCCTATAGAGACCTGGGGCGGGACCACCTGTCCGGAGACCGCCGCAGGGCCTGGCTCGTATGGACTCGGGCAACAGCATCAACGACCCCGACCACATGATGCTGCACGGTCCCGGAGCAGCGGGGGCCGCGACCTGCCCGGCAGCGCCGATAGGTCACCTCGCCTGGCGTGGGGGCCCCCGCGGAACATCCCCGGCGCAGCCCCGGATCATCCCCACGCATGTGGGGAGCAGACAGCGGCGGAGACGCGGGCTTCCTTGTCGCGCTCATCCCCGCGGGTGCGGGGAGTAGAAGTCGTTGTGGCGGTTCTTCACCAGCTTCTCGGGGTCATCCCCGCGGGTGCGGGGGAGCAGGCTTACTGAGCTGCCACTTCAGGTGAGCCGGAAGGCGTGCTCGAGCGGAAGCCTGACCCGACGCCGTCCAGAAGGGCCAGCACACCGACCCCGCCTCGAACCTCGACCCGGCCCAGCGAAGGCTCCCCTGTTCCTGCATTCGAGATCCTTGGCCAAAGGCCGCCGCTCCCTACGCCCCGGCGGTACCGTCCCGTCAGAAGCGGTCGCAGATCGGGGTGGTGGATGTGAGCGGGTACATCGAGGAGCAGGAGCGGATCGGTCAGCGGGTCAAGCGTCAGCGGCTCTCCGTCGGCATGACTCAAGCCGACCTCGCGGCCGCGCTGGGCCGTACTCAGAGCTGGGTGTCCAAGCTGGAGAAGGGGCAGATCGAGCTGGATCGGGCAGGGCTGATCAACGTCGTGGCCGCCGCCCTGCACTGCCACCCGAACATCCTGATCGAGCGCCCATACACCGGCACTCCTGCCGAGACGAAGTGGCAGGTGTCCGCCGCCTCCATCCTGCGGGAGCTGCGCCGCTACGACCTGGCCCCCGTCTTCGACGGCACCCCGCGCCCGTCCGAGGTGCTATGGCATGACATGAAGCGCCTGGTCCGCCTGAGGGACGCCGCGGCCAACGCCTCCGTGCTCTCCGAGCTGCCGGACATGCTCCGCGAGGCCCGCGCCCTCGCCGAGGTCTCCACCGGCCACGAACGCGAAGAGGCGTTCTCCATCTACGCCGTCTGCTGCAAGTTCGCCCACACCGCCGCCCACGCCCTCGGGCACCCCGAACTCGTCGCCATGGCCTGCGAGCGGGCCTCCTGGTCGGCGCAGCTCTCCGGCGACCCGATGATGCCCGCGATGGCCCTTTGGATGCGGATGTGGGACACCTGGGCCTCCGCAGACTGGGACGACGCCCTCGCCCTCGGGAACAAGGCCCTCGCCAGCATCGAAGCCGAGTACGAGGCCGGTGACCCGCTCGCCCTGCGGATGTGGGGCGCCCTGCACCTGCGGTCTGCGATCTCCTGCGCCCGCGGTGGCAACGCTGCCGGTTCGGACGAGCGCCTCGCCCTCGCTCGCACGGCCGGCGAGCGCGTCAACGCCTACGTGGGCCCCGAGATCCATGACCGGCACTCGGTCACCTTCTCTCTCGGCAACGTCATCATCCACAGCGTCAGCGCGGCCCTGGAGATGAGTGACCAAACCAAGGCACTGCGCCTCAACCGCGGCGCAGACCCGTCCCACATCGCGGTCCTGCCGAAGTCTCGCCTCGGGCACCACCACATGGACCTCGCCCGCGCGTGGCTGTGGGACGGCAACCGGGACCGAGCCCTGACGGAGCTGGAAACGGCCGAGCGCATCGCCCCGCAGCTCGTCCGCAATCACCCCGTCGCCCGCGCCACCCTGCGGAAGATCGTCTATGCCGAGCGCGTCGCTACCCGGCAGCGCCTGCGCGGCATGACCGGACGATTTTCGCTCGACTGACCAGGGGACATTCCGCGGATTCATATTGGCCTGTAGCGGGGCGCATACGTTCCGCTACATGACTTCGACGCGTCGCACTGACCCGGCCCGCGTACGACAGCAGCCGGACGACCCCGATCCGCGCTGGCCCCTGCGCGGCGATCTCGCGTACGACACCGCCACCTCCCGCACGGGCGTGGTCATAGGCGTCCCCGAGGACACCGGGATCGCGTTCTACCGCCTTGTCCCCGAAGGCGGCGGTGAAGAGGGCTGGAACGCCTCCCTCGACACCCTAGCGCCCCCGGAGGACGCCCCCGCCCCGCTTCCCCAGCGGATGCCGGGCGCCACGGTTCAGCATGAGCCCGAGTACCCCCCATGGGCTGACCCGTTCGGTGACAGCCCCGACCCCAGCCCTTCTCTGAAGGTGCGAGCCGAGCGCGGCATGGCGCGTTTCCTGAAGTCGGCCGTCCCGGACGGTGTGGCATGAGCAAGCGCCCCTCCTGGCTGCACGAAGGTGCCCGCGTCCTGGACCCCCGCGAGGACCGCGAGGGAATCGTGCAGTTCGTCGGCGAGTGGGTGGACCCCCAGACCTGCCGCGTCATTCCCGAAGCCATCTTCCTGCGGCCCGAGGGCGGCGGACGCGAGTGGGTGGTGGCCGACCACCAGGCGCTCCGCCAGGCCGACGCCCGCTGACTTCAGGGCTTCCCGCCCCGGCACCTCCTACAGCACCATCGCCCCGGGGCGGGATGCACCACTCGAACCCGATCGAGAGGAGCACGATGCACAGCGCCTTACGGCTCGCGACCAGGCCCGGCTCGGTCATCATGCAGCCGACAACCCAGTGCCTTCCCATGGACTGCACGTACTGCTACCTGCCGTTCCGCAAGATCAAGAACCTCATGACCGTGGACATCGCGGAGGCGGTGGCCAAGCCCGTCAACGTCTGGGCCGCCGACAACCCGCGGTTCGAGGTCGTGTGGCACGGCGGGGAGCCGCTGGCCACCGGCCGCGAGCACCTGGGCGCCCTGATGGCCCCGTTCGAGGGCGTCACGCACAGCGTGCAGACGAACGCCGCCCTGATCGACGACGCGTGGTGCGGCTTCTTCCAGGAGCACGAGATGCATGTGGGCGTCAGCATCGACGGCCCCGAGGACATGAACACCCATCGCGTCACCCTCGCCGGCCACCCCGGCTTCCGCGTCACCATGCGCGGCATCGAGCGCCTGCAACGGCACGGCATTCCCTTCTCCGCCATCGCGGTCGTCTCCGACCCGAACCCGGCCGACGCCGCCCGCTTCTACGAGTTCTTCGCCGAGCTCGGTGTGACCACCCTCGGCGTCAACGTCGAAGAGGAAGAGGGCGTGAACGTCGGTGCCAAAGAAGCGGACGCCGTACGGGCTGCGGAGTTCTGGACCGCCCTCGCCGACGCCTGGCGGGCCAACCCCGTCACCCGCCTGCGCGAGGTACAGCGCGTCCTCAACTTCGCCGGGGCCGTCCTCGGGGGCCA
Organism: Streptomyces sp. NPDC046866; assembly: GCF_040704625.1. Classification (NCBI taxonomy): domain Bacteria; kingdom Bacillati; phylum Actinomycetota; class Actinomycetes; order Kitasatosporales; family Streptomycetaceae; genus Streptomyces; species Streptomyces sp. NPDC046866. The sequence continues at coordinate 103,588 of NZ_JBEYXN010000023.1, read as the reverse complement.
CAACACAGCCCCCACCCCGACCTCCGCCCCCTGGGATCCGATGCCCACCATCGCCTACGACGGCGGCGTGATCATGCTGTCCCCCGAGCTGGCCGGGTTCACCGACGCCCGGTTCGGCGACTTCACCACCGGCAACGTGCTCAAGGACGGGCTGGACGTCCTCGTCGCCGAGGCCGAGAAGCGCACCCCCTGGATCCCCGAGTTCTGGACGGGCGTGGACACGTGCCGCGCCACCTGCCCCGCCTTCGCGTTCTGCGGGGGCGCCCACGCCGCGAACCGGTACTTCGAGCACAACGGCCGACTCGACGGCACCCGTACCCGGTACTGCACCACCGCCAAGATCGCCCTACTCGAAGGAGTGACCCAACATGCTCGCGCACACCCCCACTGACGCCACCACGCTCGTGATGGACTCGGCGCGGGGCTTCGAGTCCCTCCTGGAGGCCGCCGGCACCGCCCCCGTCGCTCACTGGGAGAACTTCCCCACCTTCGACAACACCGAGTTCGACAACAAGCCCACCTACAGCGCGCAGCCGCTCGCCGCGTTCGACAACCGCCCCACGTGGGACAACCCCACCTCCAAGTTCGACAACCGGCCCACTTGGGACAACTGGAAGAACAAGTAGCCGCGGCATCTCTCGGGGCGGTCCGTCACAGGGGGCCGCCCCCCGCCCCGACGACAAGGAGCACCATGGCCACCCGCACGTTCGGACGCATCTCCGTCACCCTGCCCGAGCTCGACGAGCCGGGCCTTTACCTGGGGAACGTCGACACGCTCGACAGCCCGCGCGGCACCGTCCGGGACTTCGCCTACGGGGATGCCGACCTCCGCGCCCTCGATCTCGCGGACACCCAGCTCGTCACCGGCCGCATCACCGGCCTGCGCGCGAAGCGGACCGAATTCGAAAGCCTGAACCTGCACGGCGTGGAGATCACGGGAAGCGACCTCGGCTCGGCCCGCTGGAGCGACAGCAAGCTGACCCGGGTCCACGTCCGGGACACCAAGCTGATGGGTGCTGCCCTCGACGGCCTGGTGCTCGATGACGTCCTGTTCGAGGGCTGCAAGTTCGACTACGCCACCTTCGAGAAGGTCCGCGCCACCGGCCCCGTCGCTTTCATCGGCTGCGTGCTGTCCGAGGCCACCTTCGCCGACTGCGACCTGTCCGACGTCGTATTCACCGACTGCCAGTTCCGGCTCACCGCATTCGGCGCCGGCCGCTACCGGGACACCGACCTGCGCGAGAACGACCTCTCCCAGATCCGCGGCGTCGCCAACCTCACCAAGGTCCGCATCGACCACGCCCAGCAGGACCAGCTCGCCGAGGCCCTCGTCAACGAACTCGACATCACCTTCGGAGACGACTGAACCAGGAGACCACGTGCCCCTCCACATCGCCTACGCCGACCAGGCCGCCCTTCGCGCCCGCTGCGAGGTCGCCACCGTCCGCACCAGCCGCCCCGAGGAGAACGCCTACGAGCCCGGCTCCGTCGTCCCCGCCGGACATTGGCGTCCCATGACCGAAGCAGACGTCAAGGCGGTCACCGCGCCGCGCAGGCCCCTGGACAGCACGCTCGTGGAGATCGTCCGGCCCCCCTTCCAGGACGGTCTCCTGCTCGACGACCTCGCCCGGGCCCTGGGCGACCCGGACGCCATCTACCTCGGTCAGGCCCTTGCCAAGCCCGGCATGACCACCACGACCGACAACTACGAAGACCGCCTGCTGATCGGGCTGCACCTCGACAACTGGGACAAGCTCGCGTACGCCGACAAGCACACTGGGCGCCGCAGACTCTGCCTCAACCTCGGCCCCGGCACCCGGTACATCATCCTCGGCGCCATCGACGCCCAAGCGGTCTGCCGGGCCATACACCCAGACGACCACGCCCAGCGATACCCCCACACCCAGGACTACCGCGCCTACGTGGCCGGTGGCCGCCCCATCCGCATCGTCCGAATACGCCTCTCGCCCGGCGACGGCTACGTCGCACCCACCGAGTACCTGCTGCACGACGGCTCCACCGAGGGTGAGGACGAGCCTTCGGCCGCCGCGTTCTGGCTCGGCCGCTGGCCCCGCGGCATCCTGCCCTCGCTGGTCTGACCGCCCACTACACCGCGCCCCGCCTCCAGCAGCACCGGACAGCAGGGCGTGGTCGCGCGTGCCTACTCGTCCCACTGCGGAGCCTCGACCATGTCGATCTCCGGTGGCTTCACCCTCCAGACCGGGCGGGGGCATCCAGCTCCCGTTCTTCGCCCGCACCATATTCATCCTGTGGTCGTCATCGACCCATGAGCGGCTCGTGCAAGGTCGATCGAGGATCCCAGCCTCTCGTCGCTGCTGCACCGTCCAAACCTGGGAGGGGTGGTTCAGCTTCTCCAGCGGGGTGCGCGGTCCCTTCGGCCGGTATCCCGCTCACATGCGATCACGACGCCGGCTCCCGGGCGGGCGCGGACGGCGGCACGGCGGTGCGAAGGTGTGAGCCGCAGAGGGTGACCGCGTACGCCTGATCGGCCGTGAGGAGCTCGTACGTGCGAGCGAAGGCGGGGAACGCCTCGCGCACGTTTTGAAGGACCAGAAAGCCGCATGGCCCCGCTCATCAGCCCCTGCTGGGGTTCACGCTCCTCGAAGTGCTGGCAGGGGCTTCTTCACGCTCCAGGTCAGTTCCAGGACCTCGTACCGGTCATCCGCCAGCACGGCGTCCACGTCCGCTGCCTCGGCTGGTTCCGCCGACAGCAGCTGTGGAAGGCCTTCGCCGACCACGACGTCCTGGCCGTGCCCTGCCCTCCACCACCCTGGAGGCCATGGGCCTCGTCGCCCCCGAAGCCCAGGCCTGCGGCCTCCCCGTCCTCTACCAACCCGTCCCCGGCCTCACCGAGGCCCTCGCCGGCACCGGCATGGCCACCGACTTCACCACCCCGGCCACCGCGGCCCACGACCTCAACCGCCTCCGCACCACACCGGGCCTGCGCGAACTGCTCCGCGGGGCCGGCCGCACCAACGCCGCCCGCTTTCCCCTCAGCGCCACCGCCTCGGCCATCACCGAACTCGGCCGACGGCTCACCTGACACCCCCGTGGCGCAGTCAGTCCGGCCCCGGCACGTCACTAGGCTGGCCAGCGGACCACCCGCGGCTGTACGACGATCGGGAGACCATGACCACGCCCTCCACCGCCCATGTCGAAGACCTTCTCAAGACCGGCGTGCGCGAGGAGGTCTACCCCGGCGCGGTGTGGGCGGTCGGGGACGCCGACGGCACCCGCGCGAGCGGAGCCGTCGGCCTCCTCGACCCCGACCGGCCCGACGAGCCCATGCGGCTGGACACCGTCTTCGACGTGGCCAGCCTCACCAAGATCCTCGCCGTGTGGTCCACGGTCGGCACGCTCGTCGAAGAGGGCAAACTCGACCTCCGCGCCCCACTGGGCGCGTTCTGGGACGAGGTCGCCGGCCACCCCCTGGCCGGGGCTACGGCCCACCACCTCCTGACCCACACCGCGGGCCTACCCCTGCGCGCCAACCTGAAGAACCTCTACGGCACCGACCCCCAGGACATCCGCGACGGCGTCCTCCACGAAGCCCTCCACCGCCCGCCGGGCGAGGCCGTCGAGTACACAGACCGGGCCGCCCTGATCCTCGGCTACCTCGCCGAACACCTTTCGGGCCAGCCTCTGGAGCAGCTCGCCACCGACCGTGTCTGGCATCCCCTGGGCATGACCCACACCCGCTTCGGTCCCCTCCCCACCATCGAGGCGGCCCGCTGCGCCCCCACCGAGTACGACGAGACCACCGGCACCCACCTCAAGGGCACCGCCCACGACTTCTCCGCCCGCCTCCTCGGCGGCGTCTGCGGCATCGCCGGCGTCTTCTCCGTCCTCGACGACCTCTCCCTCTTCCTCCGCCACATGCTCGCCCCAACCCGGGCCGCCTTCGGCCACGCCTGGACCGCGGACTCCCTCCGCATCCAGACCGGCACCCTCACCCCCGCCCGCGGCCTCTTCTGGCACCCCGCCCCCCGCACCGACCCCGCCGAGGACGTCTGGGTCCACTACGGGTTCACCGGCACGGGAATGTGGATCAGCCCAGCCCAGGACCGCTGGGCCGTCCTCCTCACCAACAAGCTCCGGTTCAACCGCGACCGCGAACCCCTGACGGAGATCCGCGACGCCTTCCGTGCCACCGCGCTCACCACGCCGCTTCACATGAATGCATGCGGCATGTAACGGCCTCCGGGGAGGATCGGTCCGGGTTTTGGCGGTAGACCGGTGATCTCGGTACCGGTTCGGTGACTCAGGCCGTTTGGGCTGATCAGCGGCCCTACGTTCCGGCTCATGCCAGTTGATTTCCTCTCCGATGACCAGGTCTCCCGCTACGGCCGGTTCGCCGCCGAGCCCACCCCGGGCGAGCTGGAGCAGTTCTTCCGTCTGGACGCCCGGGCCCGGGAGCTCGCGGCCGGCAAGCGGCGTGATGGGACCAGGTTGGGCTGGGCGGTGCAGTGGGGGACGGTGCGGATGCTCGGCACGTTCCTGCTGGACGACCCGGCCGGGGTACCCGCCGCGGTCGTGGCCTTCGTCGCCGAGCAGCTCGGGGTGGCGCCGGAGGTGTTGGCGGAGTACGGGGGCCGGCCGAAGACGGCGTACGAGCACAGCTGGGAGATCCGCGAGGAGTACGGCTACCGGGAGTTCTCCGCCGCCGAGCTGGAGGTGCGGGCGTTCGTGGCGGCGCGGGTGTGGGCGTCGGTGGAGGGTCCGCGGGCGCTGTTCGACCGGGCGGTGGTGTGGCTGGTGGAGAACCGGGTGCTGCTGCCGGGGATCACGACGCTGACCCGACTGGTGGCCGAGACCCGTGCGAAGGAGATGACCGAGCTGTACCGGACGCTGGACGAGGCGGTGCCAGAGGAGCTGCGGCAGGCGATGCGCGAGCTGCTGAAGGTCCCGGACGGGAAGCGGGTCTCGGAGCTGGAGCGGCTGCGGACCGGGCCGGTGCGTGTGTCGGGCACGGCGATGCGCGAGGCGCTGGACCGGGCGCGGGAGGTGCGCGCGCTCGGGGCGGGCCTGGTGGACACCGGCGGGGTGCCGGCGGCGCGGATGGCGGCGCTGGCCCGGTACGGGATGGGCTCGAAGGCACCGACCTTGCGGGACCTGGAGGAGACGCGGAAGACCGCGACGGTGCTGGCCACGGTGCGGCATCTGGAGACCGCGTCGGTGGACGACGCCTTGGACCTGCTCGACGTGCTGATGGGCAGCCGGCTGCTGGGGCGGGCGGAGCGGATCGGCCGGGAGGAGAAGCTCAAGTCCCTGCCGAAGCTGAAGAAGGCGGCCGGGCGGGTGGCCAAGGCGGTGGAGGTGCTGCTGGACACCGCCCCGGCGACGGTGGACGGCGAGGCGGTGTCGGTGCTGGACGCCTGGGAGGCGATCGAGAAGGTGGTGCCGCGTGCCAAGCTCGCCGAGGCGCTGGCCACGATCGCGGAGTGCGTGCCTGACGGCGACGGGGACGAGGACGCCGAGTGGCGGGCCGCGCTCGCCTCCCGGTACAGCACGGTGCGCGGCTTCATCCGGCTGCTGGTGGACACCGTGGACTTCGGCGCGGTGGCAGCCGGGGCGCCGGTGGTGAAGGCGCTCAAGCAGTTGCCGCACCTGGTCGGCCGGCGCAAGGTCGCCGCGTCCGAGGTGGACCAGCAGCTGGTGACTGGCTCGTGGCGGCGCCTGGTGTTCGCCAACCCGGACACCGAGCCGGGGTGCGTGGAGAAGGCGGCGTACTCGTTCTGCGTGCTGGAGCACCTGCACCGCGCGCTGCGGCGCCGGGACGTGTTCGCCCGGGACGGGGACCGGTGGGGCGACCCGCGCGCCAAGCTGCTGGCCGGCGACCGCTGGGAGAGCGCCGAGGCGACCGTGCTGACCGCGCTCGGGCTGGAGGCGGAACCGGCCGCGCACCTCGCAGAGCTCGCCTCCGCCCTGCACGGCGCCTACCACCAGGTCGTCGCCGGGCTGCCGACCAACAGCGCGGTGAGCGTGAAGGACGGCAAGCTGCAGCTGGACCGCCTCGGCCCCGCGCCGGAACCGAACCTGATGCCAGCCTTCCGCCAGCTGGCCAACAGCATGCTGCCGAAGGTCGACTTCCCCGAGCTGCTGCTGGAGGTCGCCGAGCTGACCGGCATGACGACCGCGTTCACCCACATCTCCGGCGCCGACCCGCACATGGACGACTTCGAGGTCAGCGTCTGCGCACTGCTGCTCGCGGAGGCCTGCAACGTCGGCCTGGTCCCCGTCGCCAAGCCCAACGTGCCCGCGCTCACCCGCGCCCGCCTGGTCCAGGTCGACCAGGGGTACGTGCGGGCCGAGACGATCAGTGCCGCGAACGGGATGCTGATCGAAGCGCAGGCGAAGGTGGACATCGTCCGGGCCTGGGGCGGCGGGCTGGTCGCCTCCGCCGACGGGGTGCGCTTCACCGTGCCCGTCCAGACCCTGCACGCGGGCTACAGCCCGCTGTACTTCGGGCTGCGCAAGAAGGGCGCAACCTGGTTGAACGTGGTCAACGACCAGGTCATGGGCCTAGGCGGGGTGGTGGTGCCCGGCACGCTGCGCGACTCGCTGTTCATCCTGGACGCGCTGCTGGGCCGCGACGGCGGGCCGAAGCCGGAGACTGTGGTCACCGACACCGCCTCCTACAGCGACATCGTGTTCGGGCTGTTCGCGATCTGCGGCTACCAGTTCTCCCCGCGGATCGCCGACATCTCCGATGCCCGTCTGTGGCGCACACACGCCAGCGCCGACTACGGGCCGCTGCAAGACGCCTCCCGCCACACCGTGCGCCTGGACCGCATCCGCGCCCACTGGGGCGACATGCTCCGCGTGGCCGGCTCCCTGACCCTCGGGGAGGTCCGCGGCTACGACCTGATCCGTATGCTCTCCCGCGACGGCCGCCCCACCGGCCTGGGCGACGCCTTCGCCCACTACGGCCGGATCTTCAAGACCCTGCACCTGCTGCAGTTCATCTCCGACGACGGCTACCGCCGCATGATCGGCAAGCAGCTCAACATCACCGAGGCCCGCCACCGCCTCGCCCGGCGGATCTTCTTCGGCCAGCGCGGCGAACTGCGCCAGCACTACCGCGAAGGGATGGAGGATCAGCTCGGTGCCCTTGGCCTGGCGCTGAACGCCGTGGTGCTGTGGAACAGCCTCTATCTCGACCGGGCCGCCAAGCAGCTCGCCGCGGACGGCTTCCCCGTCACCGACGACCTGCTGGCCCGCCTGTCTCCGCTCCAGTTCGACCACATCAACTTCCTCGGCCGCTACGCCTTCTTCCGTCCGGCCGAAGCCGGGCGGCGCCCGCTGCGCGAACCGTCGGTCGAAGACGCGGAGACCGGCGGGCGCTAGCCGAGAAGGACGACTCTTGGCTGTGAGGTCGGTCAGGGGCGGAGGAGGGCCTTGATGGCGCGCCGTTCGTCCATGGCCTGGTAGCCCTCGGCGGCCTGGTCGAGGGGCAGGGTGAGGTCGAAGACGCGGCCGGGGTTGATGCGGTCGGTCATGACGCGGTCGACCAGGTCGGGCAGGAAGCGGCGCACAGGGGCGGGGCCGCCCTGGACGGCGACGTGGGAGTAGAACAGGGCGGTGCCGTCGATCTGGACGCCGTGGGGGACGCCGGCGATGCCGACGCCGCCGCCGGGCCGGGTGGAGTTCAGGGCCTGCCGGGTGGACTCGTCGGTGCCGACGCATTCCAGGACGCGGTCGGCGCCGACGCCGCCGGTGAGGTCCTTGATGCGGGCCACGCCCTCGTCACCGCGTTCGGCGACGACGTCGGTTGCGCCGAACTCGGCGGCGAGCTTCTGGCGTGCCTCGTGGCGGGACATGGCGATGATGCGTTCGGCGCCGAGTTCGCGGGCGGCCAGGACGGCGGACAGGCCGACGGCGCCGTCGCCGACGACGGCGACGGTGTCACCTCGCTGTACGCCGGCGGCGACGGCGGCCCACCAGCCGGTGCCCATGACGTCGGAGCAGGCCAGCAGGTCGGGCACTTGGGCGTCGGTGGGCAGGTCGGGGGTGGCGACCAGGGTGCCGTCGGCCCAGGGGATGCGGATGTACTCGGCCTGGCAGCCGCCGACGAACTCGCGGTTCAGGCAGTTGCTGGGGTAGCCGTTTCGGCAGTTGGCGCAAGTGCCGTCGCTGGCGAAGAAGGAGCCGACGACGAACTGGCCCGGCCGCACGGTGGTGACGTCGTCGCCGGTCTCTTCGACGATGCCGACGTACTCGTGGCCGATGGGGCCGGGGTCCTTGGCGGGGTTGATGCCGCGGTAGTCCCACAGGTCGGAGCCGCACACGCAGGTGGCGAACGTGCGGATGACCGCGTCGGTGGGCTTGAGGATCTGAGGGGTGTCGCGTTCCTCGACGCGGACGTCCCTGGGGCCGTACAGGACGGTGGCACGCATGGCGGGGTGCTCCTGGTGGTCGGTGCGGAGGGGAGGTCAGAGTTCGCGGGTGCGGGGGCCGGTGTATTCGGCGTCGGTGACGTGGTCGAGCCAGTCGACGTCGTCGCCCTCCCACAGCGCGATGTGGGTCATGAAGTGGTTAGGGGCGGCGCCGTGCCAGTGCTCCTCGCCCGGCGGGGTCCAGATCACCTGGCCCGGGTGGGCTTCGAGGATCTGGCCGCCGCGAGACTGGATCAGGGCAATGCCCTCGACGATGTAGAGGGTCTGGCCGATGCCGTGGGAGTGCCAGGCGGTGCGGGCGCCCGGTGCGAAGTGCACCGCATTGGCCCGCATCCTGGACGGCTCCTCACCGCGGTGGATGACGTCGGCCCAGGCGTCGCCGGTGAACATCTTCTCCGGCAGCTTGGCGGTGGCGGGACGCGTGCGCAGTTCCATCAGGTGACTCCTTGAACGAGATAGAGGGCGTGTCAGCTGGCGAAGAGGTCCTTGGCGACGGCCATGGCGGACATGGCGCGCGGCCAGCCGGTGTAGAAGGCGAGGTGGGTGATGGCCTCGATCAGCTGGGCCTCGGTGACGCCGTTGTCCTTGGCACGGCCTAGGTGGTGGCGCAGCTGCTCGGTGCTGCCGCCGGTGACCAGGCTGGCGACGGTGATCAGCGAGCGGTCGCGGGGAGTGAGGCCGGGGCGCTGCCAGACCTCGCCGAACAGGACGTCGTCGGTGAAGTGCACCAGTTGCGGGGCGAAGTCGCCGAACATCTTCGCCGCGCCCGAGGGCTCAGTGCTGGGCATGAGGGTTTCCTTTCGTCGGGCCCCGCAGCGGCGGGGCGGTGGTGGTGCCTGACGGTGCCGTTGCCTGTGTGGGCGGGCTCAGTTGCCGCGCCGGGCGGCGGCCATGCGGGTGGCGGCCAGCGCCGCGCCCAGAGCGACGGCGGCGGCCAGGGCGAGGCTGAGGCGCAGGCCGTGCTGGAAGCCGGCCGTGCCGGAGATCAGGGCGCCGAAGACCGCGACGGCCAGTGCCCCGCCGATCTGGCGGCTGGTGTTGAACACCCCGCTGGCGGTGCCGGTCTGCTCGGCCGGGACGTGCTCTAGCAGCAGTGCGGTGGCCGGTGGCATCACCAGAGGGCCGGCCAGCCCGACGGGGACCAGTAGCAGGGCGCTCACCCACACCGGTGCCGACCCGGGCACGAGGGCCAGGGCGACGGATCCGGCCGCGATCAGTGCCAGCCCGGCGATGACCGGCAGGCGGGGGCCGGTGCGCTCCACGATGCGTGCAGAGAACGGGGTCAGGCAGGCGCTGAGCAGCATCATCGGCAGGAACGCGATCCCGGCCCCGAGCGCGGACAGGCCGTGCTGCTGCTGGAAGTCGAGGCTGAAGACGAACGGCAGCCCGTAGAAGCCGACCATGAACGCGAAGCCGATCCCGGTGACGATCACCACCGTCTTGGACCGGAACAGGGACAGCGGCACCATCGGGTGCGCCCCCTTGGCCTGCGCCAGCACGAACGCGGCCAGGGCCACGACGGCGACGGCGAGCGAGAGCAGTACCTTCGGGGCGGTGAACCCGGCTTCGCCGGCCTCGATCGCGCCGAACGTCAGACCGCCCATCGCGAGGATGCCGGTGACCTGCCCGATCCAGTCGAACGGCGCCGGACGGGTCGGCGACTTCGGGCTACGGGCGAGCAGTGCCAGGGTGAGCAGGCCGACCGGCAGGTTGATGAAGAAGATCATCCGCCAGGAGGCCAGGCTCAGCACACCGCCGAGCACCGGGCCCGCTGCGGCGGCTATGGCGCCGCCCATCGCCCACACCCCCACCGCGCGGGCCCGGCGGGCCGGGTCGGGGAAGGCGTGCCGGACCAGCGCCATCGAGGTCGGCATGGTCACGGCTGCGCCGATGCCCTGCACCACGCGGGCGGCGACGAGGGCCGGCAGCGACGGGGCCAGCCCGCACGCCAAAGAGGCGACCACGAACAGGACCAGGCCGCCGGCGAACGCCTTGCGCGCGCCGATCCGGTCCGACAGGGCGCCGGCGGAGAGCAGCAGGGCGGCGAACATCAGCGTGTAGCCGTCGACCACCCATTGCAGGCCGGTGATCCCGCCGCCGAGCGCACTGCGGATCGAGGGCAGGGCGACGTTCACGATCGTCGCGTCCAGGGTGATCACGAAGAAGCCCAGGACGGCGGCGGCCAGCGTCGCCGCGGCGTGCCGGTCGGTGCCGGCCGTGGCCACCGGCGCCGAGCTGGGCGAGGAAGCGGTGACGGTCATGGCGGGCGGGATCCTTCCCTTGGAGGTTCGGGCCGACCTGCTGGCCCGCTCACCCCTCCACGGAACCACGCACCGCCTCTGACCTGGGAGTCCTTGCTGGGAGGGGTACTGGCAGGGACCCCCGCCCGCAGCACCGGCCTACGCTGGAGCGGTGCCAGCCGACACCGTCCGCGAAGACATCCGCACCTTCCTCACCAGCCGCCGCGCCCGCCTCACCCCCCAGGAAGCCGGCCTGCCCGACTTCGGCGGCCGACGGCAGGTTTCCGGGCTACGGCGCTCGGAGGTCGCCCAGCTCGCCGCCATCAGCGTCGAGTACTACACCCGCATCGAGCGCGGCAACGTCGGCGGCGTCTCCGAAGACATCCTCGACGCCCTCGCCCGCGCCCTGCGCCTGGACGACGTCGAGCGTGCCCACCTGGCCGCCCTCGTCCGCGCCGCCAACAACCCCCACCGCGTCCCCGACCGCGACGGCGGCACCAGCCACGTCCGGCCCAGCCTCCAGCAGATCCTCGACGCCATGACCGGGGCCGCCGCCTTCGTCCGCAACGCCCACCTGGACGTCCTGGCCACCAACGCCCTCGCCCGCGCCCTGTACGCGGAGGCCCTCGACAGCAACGAGCAGCCCCCCAACCTGGCCCGCTTCGTCTTCCGCGACCCCCGCGCACGACGGTTCTACCGCGACTGGGAGCGCATCGCCCACGACGCCGTCGGCAGCCTGCGCACCGAAGCCGCCCGCACCCCCGCCGACACCGACCTCGCCGACCTCATCGACGAACTCACCACCCACAGCGAAGAATTCGCCCAGCGCTGGGACGACCACGACGTCGAGTACTACCGCAGCGGCCAGCAGCGCTTCCACCACCCCGACGTCGGCGACCTCGACCTCGACTACGACGCCCTCGAAATCCCCGCCGACCCCGGCCTCACCATCGTCACCTACACCCTCGCCGCCACCGCGCCCCACGCCACCGCGTTCCAGCGCCTTTCCCACCCACGCCTCTAGGCTTCCCCAGATCTTCAGAAAACCATCGTTTGTTGAAGCCCAGCGGCCGGACAGCCCAACGACCCCTCAGGGCCTTCAAAAACTCCTTCAAAAACCAGGGCTGTTCAAGAACTCCGGGGCACCGTTTTCTGACAGAATCCCGGGCGTGAGCACCCCCTCCGAGCCCGACGCGCTCGACCTCCTGGTCGCCGAACCCGTCCACCGCACCGAGATCCTCATCGGCTACGCCCGGGTCTCCACCGGCGGGCAGAAGCTCGACCGCCAGATCGACGCCCTCACCGCCGCCGGGTGCCGCCGCATCTTCGCCGACAAGAGGTCCGGCAAGGACGACCTGCGACCCGAGCTCAAGGCCTGCCACGCCTTCCTCGCCGCCGGCGACACCCTGGTCGTCCCCGCGCTCGACCGCTACGGACGATCCCTCAAGGACTTGGTGAACATGGTCGGCGAGCTCCGGCGCCGGGAGATCGGCTTCTGCTCGCTGCACGAGCGCCTGGACACCACCACCCCTGGCGGCCGCCTGGTCTTCCACGTCTTCGCCGCGCTCGCGGAGTTCATTCGCGAGTTGATCGTCTCCGGCACCCGCGAGGGTCTGGACGCCGCCCGCGCCCGCGGCCGGGTCGGCGGGCGACCCAGCGTCGCCACCCCCGAGATCATTCGGGCGGCCCGCGACATGCTCCCCAACCCGGAGAACTCGATCACCTCGATCGCCAAAATCCTCGGCGTCAGCCCCGGCACCCTCTACAACCACATCCCCGACCTGCAGGAACTCCGCGCCTCCGGCCGCATCCCGAACCAGCTCAGCGCCAGCTGACCACTACCGCCAAAAATCGGACCGATCCTCCCCACGGGCCGTAACCCTGCCCCTTAAAACCATGCCGCCAGCTGACCGGTACCGACGCCTGAGGCCTGCCCTACGGACTGGCGTCACGGCCTCATCTGGCGCGGTTACACCGGCGCTCCGGACCAGCGTTCCTGCTGGGTGCCGCTGGCCGATGGCTACTCGCACCCTCGGCTGGCTCTCCTTGCCTTGGCGAATGCGCGGGTAGTTGTGCTGCGTGCCCTGGCAGCATAAGCGTCAACTCGCGTGGGATGGACGGCTGAGGCGCTCTGCGCCGGTGCCAGCACCGGGCAAAAAGGCGTTCCGGCGCGTCCACCCCGATGAGCGCCTCCAGTCCGCCGGGCGCAAAGCCGTTCTTCCAAGCGGACCAGCCCGGCCCCAAGCTGAAGTGGCTGCGCGCAAGAGTCATCCCCGCGAGTGCGTGGAGCAGTCCAGGCTGCCGGTCGTCCTGCGGCTGCGGGAGGGGTCAAGTCCGGTGATGGCTTCCGCAAGTCCGGGCCGAGGTGTGACGCCCGTGTCGAGCACGACTTCGTTCCGCCAGGACCAGATGTCCCAGAGCTGTTACGCAGAAGCCGTTTGGTTCAAGAAGACCTTGAAGTCCGCGCCTGCCTTCAACTCGGCCAGAGCTGCGCGTGCAGAGATGCAGCCATCCTGGGACAGTGCGGATTGCAGGGCGTCTCGGTTCATGCGATCAGTTTGCCGGGCCGGCCAAGGACAGCACCTGGCGGTGGGTGATCAGGCAGCACGCGCGCTTGAGGAAGGCTTCGTGGATGTCGGCTCGGCGTTCCCAGCGGACGCGGAGTCGTCTGAAACCGTGGAGCCAGGCGAAGGTGCGCTCGACCACCCACCGGTAGGTGCCCAAGCCGCTGCCATGGGCTGTGCCGCGCCGGGCAATGACGGGGAGGATCCGACGGGCCCGGACCTGGTCGCGGTAGATGTCGTGGTCGTAGCCGTGGTCGGCGAAGACCGACTGAGGCTTGCGGCGAGACCGCCCGGGCCTGCCTCGGACGGGCGGGACGGCATCAAGCAGGGGCACGAGCTGGGTGACGTCGTTGCGGTTGCCGCCCGTGAGATGACCCGAGCGGGGTGCCGTGTCCGTCGGTGATCAGGCGGTGCTTGCAGCCGGCCCGCCCCCGGTCGACTGGCGACGGGCCTGGCTGGGCCCCGTTACCGTTTTCGTGGCCTCGCAATGGGGCTCCCGGCCTTCGGCCCCGGTATGACTTGAGCCCCCAGTCGAGATGATCGAAAAGGTGGTGTCGCCGGTGCCGGAGGCATTGGCAAACCGCTGATTAGAGGCACGAGCGCCTTCGGGCAGTCTCTTCGTAACGTGGATGCTGGCACGCTGATGCCGCAGGTGGGCCGGGAACAGGCGAGGGGCGGGAGCGAAGGGCATGTCGGACGAGACAGGCATTGACGTCTATCTGGGCCTGGACGTCGGCAAGGGTGACCACCACGCCACCGCCGTGAACCGGGCGGGGAAGAAGGTGTTCGACAAGCCGCTGCCCAACAGCGAGCCGAGACTGCGGGAGGTGTTCGACAAGCTCCAGGCCCAAGCACGGAACGGTACTGGAGGTCGTTGACCAGCCGGCTTCCATCGGGGCCCTGCCGCTGGCGGTCGCCCGGGACGCGGGCTGCCAGGTCGCCTACCTCCCCGGACTCACGATGCGGCGGATCGCCGACCTCTACCCCGGCGAGGCGAAAACCGACGCCCGCGACGCGTTCGTCATCGCGGACGCCGCCAGAGCGATGCCCCACACCCTGCGGACGATCAATCCCGCGGACGAGACGGTCGCCGAGCTCGCGATGATCGCCGGGTTCGACGACGACCTCGCGGGCGAGTCCACTCGCATCGCCAACCGTCTCCGCGGTCTCCTCACCCAGATCCACCCGTCCCTCGAGCGGGTCCTGGGTCCGCGCATTCAGCACCCGGCCGTGCGCAAACTGCTCGACCAGTTCGGATCCCCTGCACAGATCCGCAAAGCCGGACGCCGTCGCCTGGCGACCTTGATACGTCCCAAAGCACCGCGGATGGCCGAGCGGCTGGTCGAGGACATCTTCACCGCACTCGACGAACAGACCGTCGTAGTTCCCGGAACCGATGCTGCCGCGCTGATCGTTCCCAGCCTCGCCAGCTCGCTCCAGGCCGTGCTTGACCAGCGCAAAGCCCTTGCCGCCCGGATCGAGGAACTCTTGGAGGCCCACCCTCTTTCCCAGGTCCTGACCTCGATGCCCGGCATCGGGTCAGACCGCGGCCCGCATCCTCATCGACGTCGGCGACGGAGCCGGGTGCCGTACTCCCGCCGTCGCGCATGGCGGGCGCGTGACCTGGCCAGGACCACAGCGCACAACGTCATCACGGCCGGTGGGAGCCCACCGACCCTGCCGGATTACGTTGATCCCATGGATCATGACGTCGTCACGCTGGTCGAGGAGTGGCTGGCGGGCCCGAACTCCGAGGCCAACGGCTTCTTCGGCTACCAAGCCGTCGAGCACTATCGCCCGGCCGTCCTGCACTGGCTGACCGTCGGCTGCGGCACCGCCGGCCACCCAGACCCGGACCTGTACCTGCACCCCACGCCCACGGCGCTCCAGAACTGGGCGATCGACTACGCGGCCGCGGCTCGCTCCCGCGACGCCGCCTGCGGAGCCGTCCGCAGCTTCTACCGCTGGGCCGAAACCGCCGCGGCCTCCGGCGGGCCCGAGCTCGTGCCCGCCGGCACCGCCCGCTCGCTCCAGTTCCAGCGCGGCGGGCGCTTCTCCTCGGGCCTGCCCGGACGCGACCGCCTCACCCACGAGCAGTGCCGCTGGCTCGCCCAGACCGCCGACCGCTACCCCGGCACCCGCCGCGAAGGACCCCACCGCGCCCGCGCCCTGGTCTACCTCTGCCTCAACCACTACCTCTGGGCCCGCGGTCACGAGGAGTACATCCTCCGTCCCGGCCAGATCACAGCCATGCGTCTGAACGGCCGCCACCAGGAGCAGCACCGCACCACCTGGGACGTCCCCCAGAAGAACGCCGCGTCGGACGCCACACGCCTCCAGCCCGTACACCGCGATGCCGTCCGCGCCGTCGACGAGTACCTCGCCACCGACTCCTCCGGGCGGTCCCGCCGGGCCACCGCCCTGCCCGACAACGGCTTTCTCTTCACCACCGTCAACGGGAGCCCGCTCGACGTCATGAGCGTGCTGCGCATCCTGCGTGCCGTCGCACTCACTCACCCCGACCTGGAAGAGCTGGCCCCTACGCTCTCCGCCGACGCCGTCTCTCACTCGCCTGTTCCTGAAGGCGTGCACCAGCCTGCAAAATCACCTCGAAAGATGTGAGTTTGCGCTCGCGCTGACCTCCACCAGAGGGGCCGACACCAGTAACCGGGGCCGACCTGCGGTTTCACAAAGGCACAAACCAGGACACAAGAAGTGCTACAGGACGGGACACGGGAACACAGCGACACCGCCGGCGCGGAAGCACAGGGTGAGGCAACAGAAAGGTAGCGCTCTTTGAAGCCGAGTTGCTGCTCAATCGTCCAGATGGCGACGCTGAGGGAACCAAGACCGCCGTGCCTCGGCCTCACCTGACGACCTCGGTGGGGGAGGCCGGCGGCCTGGTGGGCGACTGCGATGGCGGCCATGGATGCTGGCCGGCTTGTACGGGCGGCCCGTGCGCGGCCGCGGTGTGGCGGTGCACCAGGTGACGTACTCCGTCAGTGTCTCGGCGCTCGCGGGCAGCGAACAGGAGTCAGCGCCCAAGGCCCACTCCTCGAAGCGCTGCCAGTCTCCGGCGTATCCGCGGGCGGTGGCGGCCGGGACACACTTGGCCATCACGGCGCGGGCAGCCCCATAGCCAATCGCCAGGGAAAAACCGACGATGACTGGATTGGGGTTCTATACGGCCGGAACCCTGTGGTTCGCCAACGTTGTGCGCCCCGTTGCACTCCGTGCGCCCCAACGCGCCCTAATTGCATAGAAGTTGGGTGCACCGGCGGTGTCAGTGGCCGGGGCTACCGTCGTGAGTGCGCCCCGATCGGGCCTGCTCTCTCCGCTCTTCCCCGACTGCCCTGAGGAATCGCTGATGGCAAACGTCCGTGGCCACTACCGGAAGAACGGGTCCTATGTCCGGCCGCACACGCGCAGGACCAAGCCCGGCTCCGGCTCCCGCCGTCCCGCCGTACCCCAGCCCCGGCCCGCCGGTGCGACCACGAACGTTCGCGGCCACTACCGCAACGGCTCCTACGTCCGGCCGCATCAGCGCCGGTTAGGCGCGCCGGTCGTGGTCGCGGCCGGCGGGGGCGGCCTGCTGCTCCTGATCATCGTCCTGGTCGCACTCTTCGGCGGCGGTGGCGAGGCACCCGCGGGGACCTCCCCCTCCCCGGCGGTCAGCGCTACCGGGGCGCCCCGGTAGCGCAGAGCGCAGAGCAGACCCCGGGCGGCTCCCGTCCGGGGCCTGCTTGTTTCGGCTGAGGGATGGTCACTATCGGTCGGTGGCCTTGGGGTGGCCAGTGGAGGCCTCCAGCCCCAGCACCGCCAGCTCATCCTGGACGCCCTGCACCGCCCCGACGGCGGCCACGGCGGCATCCTGCAGCTGCTCGGCGACCTCATCACCGACACCAGCCGCGACCTCCCCGAGGGCGACGCCGCCGAACAGCTCGACGAGGCCGCCGGGTACGCCTCCGACTACCCCGCCGAGCACATCGACCGGGCCGGGCCGCCCTCGCGGCCCCCATCGGGCTGTGACCGCCAGCGCCAGGCCCGGCACCTGCTCTTCGACCCCGCTCGCCTGGCGGGCAGGTAGGGCGCCCTGTCGCACGAAGAAGGCCCCCGTTTCGCGGCGACGGGGGCCTTCGTCGTCCCCGGTCAGTGGCGACTGCATGAGGGCGACGAGGCGCGGCGCGAATCCAACGAAGATCGGCGCGGCAGCACGGTGCAGCGCCGACACATCAAGCTCTTGCGGGCTCTCAGGGCCGCCCGGCGGAATGAGGATCCGACCAGGGCAAGGAGCACAGTCGCCACGACGTTTCCGAGGACTTCGTGGAGCAGGAAGCTCAGGGTGTTCTCCGCGATGAGGTTCATACGGGACATCGTCGAGCGCGAGCCGGGAGGGTTCTCAGCCGTGAGCAG
The DNA here is from genome assembly GCF_040704625.1 of Streptomyces sp. NPDC046866. NCBI lineage: Bacteria > Bacillati > Actinomycetota > Actinomycetes > Kitasatosporales > Streptomycetaceae > Streptomyces > Streptomyces sp. NPDC046866. The sequence goes on along the minus strand of NZ_JBEYXN010000023.1, from coordinate 85,954 downwards.
TTCTGCGAAACGTGCAATCAGGCAGCGGCGGCCTTGGGATGATCTGGGGCAGTTGTCGACGGTAGTGGAAAGTTCTGAGAGGTGGTCGCCGTGGCACGTGGGCGGGCGGGGGACCTGAAGATGCCGGACCTCCCCGCAGGTGCAGTCCGCACGTTCAAGGAGCACCTGCACACGCTTCTCCTACGAGCCGGTTCGCCCTCGATCGCAACCATTCGCAGGGAGATCCAGCCCATCCACAGGTGCGGCCGGAGCACTATCTGGAACATGTTCAGCAGCCCCCATGTAGGCGGTCGCGACCCCGTCATGGCAGTAGCCGACGTGCTAGTGGTCCGGCTCCGTGGCGCGGACGAAGCGGCCGAACTGGATTGCGTTGCCGAGCTGTGGCAGGCGGGCTGGCTGGAGAGTGCAGGGTTCGCGTACCGCCGGCGGCGCAGCCGACATACACCGATGTCTGGGCACGGCTGGGAACCTTCGGACCCGTTCTCCCCGTAGAGCCGGAAGTGTCCGTCATCCAGGAGTACGCCTCGGCAGAGGTGTGCGCCGCATGCACGGCTCCCCTCATCGTGCCGGGCTGGGTGGCGCGAACTCTTCCGCTCTACTGCTCCACAAGCTGCGCTAACGCAGCCGCGCGGCGCGCCAGCGCCAACACGCACGAGGGCACCGACCCCGAAGAGATCGGTTCGACCCTACCTCCCCTGCTGGGCAGGTAGGACCCGGCAGCACGACGAGGCCCCCGTTCCCCCGGATGACTCCGGTGGAACGGGGGCCTTTTTCGTTCCCGGCACCGCGGCCGGCGCATGCTCAGGTCCGTGGCGGCGCGGCGAAGGCGGTGGCCCATGCCGTCATCGCGCGGTCGAACATGTCGAGCGCGTGAGGCTGGCCCGTGATCAGCATGATGACGCCGACGATGAAGAAGGAGAGGCCCAGCATCATCAGAGCGGGTCGGCGGTACATGGCGACGCGGTCCCCCGCCCGTCGGAGGGCCTGACGCCGCAGGGCGCGACGGTGGCGCTTCACGCTCCGCTGCAGCAGCGCGATCTCGGCCTCGATCTCGTCGAGCATCTCCGCGTAGGTGGTGTTCATCGCGTCGAGGGCGCCGGAGACGGCCAGCGGCGCGGGCGCGGCCTCGAGCTGGTTGAGCATCTCCGCGTACACCTCGTCGATCTCGGAGCTACCGTCGTTGTTGGAGCTGTTTGACGGCAAGCTGTTCATCAGCGTGTCCTTGATGCCGAAGGGCTCGCCCGCTCGTGGTTGATCGCCATGGTCGAGCAGACGAGGCTGGCTGTTTGAACCGGCATCAAGAAACACCTGGGCCGGGGTTCTTGCAGTGAGGAAGAACCCCGGCCCGCTCTACATGGTGTTGCTCACACCCGCTTACATCAGGGCCGTGGCGAGACTTCGGTCAGGCCAGCCGAAGAGCGGGGCTGCAGTTGCCGAACGGGCAGGCCGGTGTCCTCCCGAGCAGGAGACAGCGGCAGCGACATAAGGACGCGATCGAGCAGCCGACGGCCGAGGCTGACGATCAGCGCAATGACAGAGACGGTCCACAGACCTGCAGCGGTCCGTGGGGGGCGAGACGATTCAAACAACACGGTCACTCCTGTTCCTGAGAGGGCACTTGGGCCAGTCCCGACCGGCCTTTGCGGATGGAGGCGCTGACTGCTCGCCCGCGGCAACGGGCTGGGCAGTCCCTCCCTTAGGCGCTCGGGCCGGCCGACGGCGGTGGCCGGCCCGAGCACCGTGGGCAGGGACTACTCGGGAGCGAGCGTCCACTCGCGCAGCTTGCGCTGCAGTTCGGGATCGGCGAGCTTGGCGCGCGCCCGCCTGACCGTCTGGCGGACTGCGCCCGGCGTGCCACCGCGGATCGCCGCGATCCGGGCGGAGTCCAGGTCGTACATCTCGACCAGGAGCCAGACGGTCAGCTCGTGGGAGGAGAAGTGCTCCTTCAGCTCCTTGACTGCGCGGGAGACCTGGTCCGAGAACTCGACGGAGGTCATGCCATCCGCACCGACGACCCGGATCCGCTGGGTGACATCCTCCAACGATGACGTGTCGTCCATGACGAACTGCTCGGCCAGCTTGGCGATCTCGTTCATGTGGTCCCGCGCCGCGTTGGTGCAGATCGTGCTGAAGTACGACCGCACGTTGCCCACCGGTCCGTGGCGCTGCAGGTGGCGGTGGAGCTTGGTCTGGGCCTTCGACAAGACGTCGTCGACGTGGTTCGGGCCGACGATGGACTGGACGGCCCGGTGGAAGCTGGGCATGCGCCGGTCGGCCTCAAGCCACTGGCTCAGCGCTTCCGGCATGAGGTCGGAGGGTGGGTCCCCGAGGACCCGCTGGTATGAGCCGCGATTGCGCACTTTCTGACCTTCTTCAAGTGTCGACACCAGCAGCCAGGGTTCTCCTCGAAGGGGGAACGCCAAGGCCTTCTGTATGGACCACTCCTGGCGGTGTCTCTGGCGTGAGCAAGCATCAGGGTGACATGCGTCACAGAAGATTTCGGTGTCGGTCGGGTGCGGCGTGAGCGGTCGGCGCCGTGTCCTCAGCCGCCGCTGCCACCAGCTGACGGGCAAGGACGATCCCGTCAGCTGGAACGGGGTCCAAGATCGTTGCCCGCCAGGCGGGAGCGGACGAAGTTCCTCACGCCCGAGCCGCCCGGGATGGCGTAGGCCGGGAAAGGCTGCGTGATCACGCGCAGCCGACCCCGCGCGGAAGGAATCGCCCCGATGTCAGATCTCTACAGCCATCACGACCTCGACTTCGCCGTCGCCACCCTCGGGCGGGCGCTGCGGGAGTTGCTCGGCACGTTCACCTCGGCGGCCCCCGAGCGCGACGCCGACGGCGACGAACACGTCTCCTGGTGGCTCATGCTCCGGCCCGCGGTGGACGACCAGGAAGACGCCCCCGCCCCCGCCGCGGCGCCCACCGTGACCGTCTGCGTCGACGCGGACTCCACCCGCATCGAGGTGACCCACCCGGTCGGCGAGGAGGCGTACCGGCTCGACGACCGCTCCGCCAGCGCCGTCGAGAGGAGACCGTATTACACGGTGCCGATGCCCGCTGGCAGCACCGGGATACTCACCCGCTGGTGATGGACCTCTGGCACCAGGAGGAGCAGTCCGCCCACCCCCGAGGCCGGTGTCAGCTGTGCGGCAAGGGCCGCGCCCTGTCGGTCTGGCGGCCACGCTGAACGCCCGCCCGGCCCTCACCGTGCGGCACGCCCACCGCGTGTGTCGGGCGACATGAGAATGTCAGTGGTCGGCGGCATGGCATGTGTCAGTGTTACGCCTCTTCTGGATCTTCGCGCTCCGATGTGGTCGCTGGCCCGCGCCGCTGGCGAGGTCGAGTTGAGGGGTCGGCCGACTGGAGCATCCAGGGATGCACGACACGGTCCTGGCGAAGAGCCTGGCCTCATGAGCCAGCAGAAGCGGGCGGTGGTCGATCCTCCGGACAGCCGTGGCCTGCGTGAGGTCCGGGTGGACGGGGTGACCGTCGGTCGGGCCTGGTCGCTGCGGGAGCTCCGCCGACTGCTGACCCGGTCTGGGTTCCCCAAAAAGATGGATCCGGCCGTCAACCCGGCAGTGTTCTGGTATGGCGGAGGCCCTGGCACCTGGCCCGACCGGTCTCTTCGGCGGCGTGCAACGTTGGTGCTGCTGGTGGCAGGTCTGCTCGGATCCGCGGCCCTGCTGGTCGACGTCGGCCGCCCGGACCTCTTCGGGGCACTGACCTTCGCCGGCCGGGTCATGGGGTGGATTTTTGTCGTGGGCGGCTTCCTCCAGGCCGTGGCGGCGGCGGCGGCCTTCGACTACTGGAGCAAGCGGTTCTTCAAGCCTTCCGGCGCTGTCGCCTTGGCCGGGGTGATCATCTCTCTGGTCGTGTGCACCCTGCTACTGGGCCTCTGGATGCAGGAGAGGGAGTACTTTCCGTACTGCCTCAGCTACCTCTCGTTGTGGGTCTGGTCCTTGTGGGCCACCTGGCGGGTGTGCAGGGAGAAGCCGTGGCGGGGAATCGCCCATCCTCGCAGCTTTGCACTGGGAGCCATCGCGTCGGGCCTTGTGGCGGCGGTGAATCTGGCGTACTCGGGGCTCTACCAGCCCACCACCGCCATTGCACAAGCGCGCTATCAGGTGGCTTTCGGCACCCCGTACGCCTCTCCCGAAGCGCACAAGCCGATCATGTACGTGCCGGTGACCGTCACCCTGGAGAACACCGGGACCGTGCCGTTCTGGCTGCTCGCCAGCGTGATCAAGGTGACCGGCGCGTCGTCGAAATCCAGACCGAAGGAAACATTGATCCGGAACTGGCGCGAGGGCTGGGGCGAGAGCCAACTCTACGCAGGCCCACCCACCTACAACCTCGTCTACTACGGGTACCTGGAGGATCCCGGCGGCTGGCTCGACCCGGGGGACACAATGAGGAAGCAGAGGGTGATCCAGCTACCACGCAACGCGCCCTTCGACTCCCTCGAAGCATCCAGCACCGTGACCACCATGCGGAAGGACCACGGCTCCATCGACGGCGAGTTCCACACGAATCACTGGTCGTGGAAACCGGACGAGGTGACTAAGCGGGTGGAGTGCGCCGACTGCGGGGACAGCGGGTTCAACCTCGGTCGGTTGCGTTACGACAGCAACCTCATGAATGTGACACGCAAGCCGCGTTACGTGCTGTCGATCCGCTACGTGTCCGACAGGCTCGAGGACTACACAGTCCTCGTCTCGCCCATGAACAAGGCGGGCAAGATCTCATGGAATGACGAGCCGGAGAGCCGCCTCGCCCTCGTGGACGACGGGGCCACCCCCTCGACCGTCTCGTTCGCCCAGTTGCTGAAGCAGCTGCGCTGAGCTGAGCTGGGCCTCTGGCGGGTCCCTGCGCGTCGGCGGCGCATGGTGGGTCCAGCCAAGGTAAGCCCAAAAAGCCGCCATGGGGTGATCTTGGCGGGACCGAACAGGACTTGAGCTGGGAGTAGATGCAGACGTTCTTCTTCTCGACGTGCCAGTAAATCATCACGCCGTTGCCGCCGTAGCGGGCGTGGTACTCGGTCATGAAGTTCGAGGACCAGGACCCGAATGGTCCAGCGTGCTTCCCGAGGCACGCAACACGCGTACCCCGGGTCCCCCTGGATTGCCCAAAGGCGCCGACGCAGAAGGCGTGCCTGCTGTCGCCTCTCATGCGCACCCGTGGAGCGAGGGTGCACGTTCCGCGGACCTGGGCGTCCCGGCGCTCGGTCCGTACCCCCGCCTGCCCACTCCGGACCGGCGCCAGCTGCCTGCACTTTCGTCACCCGGGGGGCCGTGCCCCGACGCCGACGCGCATCCCTACTTGTCCGGGCCGATGACGAGCCACACTGCGGAGTGCGGGCGCCTTCCGAGTACCCGGTCCGAGGGGCGGCACTGAAGGAGACGTCGGGAGGTCAGTTCCGCCGTTGAGGACCTCGTCGAGGTTCACCAAAACAGCGAGAACAAGACGTTTCCAGGAACCAGGGTGCCGCGGTCCCACGAGACGTTTCAGCCGACTGATTTGGATCTTACCGCCGATTTACGGCTTCAATTCAGGCTGCTGGAGACTCTTTTGGTTGCAAAACCCTCGCACGTAGGGGTTCTGTTGAGCGTGGCGCGCACTTTCCCTCGGGAGGGTGTTTTGACGTACGGACGTGGTGTGCACTTTCTTCAGCTGACAAGGGCTTTGGAATGGTCTCGCTCAGCGTTCCGGGTCCACCCGGGGGTGGCTCCCCCGAGGGACCCCATGCTCATGGAGCATCGTTCCGGCGGCCCGCGCCCCTCAGGGGTGCGGGCCGCCGTTCGCGTGTCTCGGGCCTAACGAGCTGCACAGCCACTTTGGTTGAACAGCGAACATCACCTTGGGATAAGTGTTTTGTGTAGCAATTCCCTCCGCGCGGAGTGAAGTTGTGGGCACGTCACCCGAGTGCCGTAACCTATCCCCAGCGCCGGATCGACTCCTCGCCAGGGTTCGAGATTTACCGGCCAGTAACGCCAGCAAGGGACCATTCCAAGATTGCGGTCGAGCTGCGTCTCCCCTCGGGGCTGTGCAGCTCGGCCGCCGTACCCCTAGGGGTTTCCTTTGTCAGAAGGCATCCTCGCTGCGGTGTCCACCGACTCCTACCGCCTCGCCACCACCCGAGCGCGCGCCGAGCATCAGCCCGTCAGCTGAACCCTGACGGATCAGCTCTCACTGAACGCTTCCAAGGGACCCGAAGACTCGCACCACCCACTGATCCATCCGGGCCGCGAAGTCACACGCTGAGGCGATGTTCGAAGCCGGCAGAGGTCCGAAATCGTCAAGGCCGTCGAAGAAGTCCACGTCAGCCCAGCCACCGCGAAACAGAACCACCTGCAGTTCTGCCTCGGCCGAACCCGAGATCACCACCCCGAGGGAATCGGGATCGTTGACCCGAGCTCTGTCGGTCTCCAGAGGCTGGGGCCACTTCGCCTCCCAATCCCTCCAGGTCATCTCTCCGACCTCAAGGCCAGCCGATCTCCAGCTCTCGACTCGCTCGCGCAGCAGCGCGGCCGCTTCGTCAAGATCAACAACTCTGTCCATGAAGGGATCATCCCTCATGGGCAGAGCTCAGCAGCCCGAAGCATGCAGCCGACGGGTCACGCGACACAACAGCCCGATGTTCCTACTTCTCGCCAACATCTCCAGGGCCACACGAGCTGGGGTGTTCCCCGGATCCGCCAACAACCGTTCCTGCTTCTGACCTATGCAGCCACCTGGCGGGCGCTGGATGCCGGATGGGAGATCGACTACCGGGCGGACATGGTGCTGCAACACCCCCGCACGCCGCGTCCCGGCACAAGGTGTACTACTGCAATACCGGCCGTAACCGGGTCTGGCTGGCCAAACGACACCTGCCCGCCGTCCTGGTCCCGATCTACCTCGCGACCTGGGCCGCGTACACGCTGGGCCGCGTACACGCTGGCCCAGCGGCCCCCGCTGTCCGGCTTGGCTGCCTGGTGGGCCGGCTTCTTCGAAGGGGTACGGGTGCCGTGCCCGCCGAGGCAACCCATGCGCAGGCGGACGGCATGGCGGATGACCCGACTGGGCCGCCCCCCGGTGATCTGACACCCCAGCCGCCGAAGCCGTCCCTACCGCGCAGCGAGCCGACAGCCGCGGCCGGATCCGCCAGCGTGGGGCCGCGGTCCCGTCGGCCCGCCCAGAACAGCGCGAAACCCAGTCGGCTGGCCCGGCCTTGCCTCCGTCCCATCCGTGGAACTGATGAGACCCCCCGCTGCGGCGCCCCTGCGTACTCGAAGCCGCTCGGGCATGGCGGGAATTCGCCCGCAGCCGGTCAGTCCTCCGCACGGCTCCAGGCGCTGGGCACGATGCCCGGCATCCGGTGGTCGATCTGGTGCTCGCCCTTGGTGCAGCCCGCGAACGGGCCTGTGGAAGCCCTCAGCTCGCGTATGCACGGATCGAGGTGGTCTCGGTGCCACACCGAGGGGCCGGTGTAACCGCAGGTGGCCGGGTCGGTGAGCTCCTGCCAGGCCAGCCACAGTGCGTGCAGTCGCGCGATGGCGACGGGGTGCTCGAACCACAAGTGGCACCAGCGGGCATCAGCGGACGGCTCCGCCAAGTACCCGGGTACGAGAACCCCCTCGACCCACTCGATCAAGGCGCGCAGCTCGTCGTCGTACTGCGGCGGGTCGAGGAGCAGGATGAAGGGCGGGAACTGCCACTGGTCGTCGCCTCCCTCCTCGGGCTCGCCGCCAGCGTCCTCTTCATCGTCCGCCGAGGCCTCGCCCAGTTCGCTGTTGGCGCCCTCGGTCAGTGCTTTGACCAGGGCGTTCAGGGCGGCTATCTGGGCCTTGAGGTCCTCGATATCTTGGAAGACCCCCACGGGCACTTCGAATTCCGGGTCAGGCATGGCGGGCCGCCTTGCGGGCCTCGTGCTCGGCGACGGCACGCTTGGTGATAGAGAGCTCTTCTGCAGCCATCTGCGGGCCGAGGTGGGCCATGGCCTCCTCCTCGTACCAGGGGCGCAGAGCGATCTGTGCAACGGGCATGCCCGTGGACATCAAAAGGGCCGTGCCCTTGCGCATGGCTCGGATCTCCGCCGGGTCGAGGACCTGCTCGCGCTGTTCGGAGTAGCTGCGGCTGACGCCTTCCTTGCCCTTGGAGTACGAGCCGCGCTCTACGTAGTGGGCGCCGGTGAGGGTGCTGACGTCCTGGGCGAACCGGGCGTCGTCGATGCCGACGCCGATGATCTTCTTGGTGGCGGCCGACCACATGGAGTCCATGCCGACCTCTCCCCACGCCTTCACGCCCTGGCGGTAGCTCTGCAGGATGACGAAGGGGGTGATCCCACGGCTGCCCAGGTGGCTGTAGAGGTCGGGCAGGTCGGCGATCTTGCAGATGTTGGCGGCTTCGTCCAGGACGGCGCGCATCGGCTCGGGCAGGCGGCCGCCGTGGCGCTCGCCCGCTTCGGCGCCGGCGGTGAAGACGGCGTCTGCGAGTGCGGCGATGACCGCCGAGGAGGGGCCTCCCTTCTTGCTCAGCAGGTACAGGGTGTCCTTGCTGGTGGCGAAGTCCTCGGGGTCGAAGCGGGGCCTGTGCTTGTCGGGGGTCACCCATGCGAGGACCTGCTCGTCGCGGAGCGCTGACATGGCAGTCCTGGCGTTCTGGTAGATGCCCGACTGGGTTTCCTCGGCGATCGAGATCGAGGAGTCGACCTGCTCGGCGAGCACGGGCTCGTGCTGATAGAGCACCCGCAGGGGCGCTTTCTCGCGCGGGTCGGACAGCCACTTCATCACGTCGCGGACGGTGCCGCCATCGTGGTAGGCAGCCCGAAAGAGGCCTACCAGCAGGTCGCCTGCAGCCTGGCTCCAGAACGGGTCGGCCTGCTCGCTGGTGATCTGATTGACGAAGTGGGACGCGAGCCGCTCGGCGCCTTCCAGGGTCTCGGCCTGGGCGATCATGTCCCACCACATCTCGCGCTCGGCGCGGGCCACCCCCTGGGTGTCCATGGTCCAGGTCTCGCCGAGCCGGCGGCGGGAGGTCCGGGTGGCAGCGAAGACGTCGGCCTTGTTGGAGGTCATCAGCAGGGCCGCGGGGGCCTCCTCCGCCACAGGGATGGCCAGCGCGGTGGACTTGCCCGCGCGGGGCGCCATGATCGCCACGTAGGTGTCCTCGTCCGAGCCTCTCAGCTCGACCCCGGACGGCATGTGGTCGCCCAGCAGGACCCCGCGGTCTCGGGCCTCGACCTCCTTGGGCTTGCGGTCCCTCAAAGAGAGGCGCAGCCGGGTGGCGGTACGCGCTGCGTGGTGGGGGGTGAGCTCGCGGACCTGGTGGAGGGTGGCCAGGCTGGACGGGTTGCGGAACCAGCGGAACGCCAGCCGCAGCCCCCAGATCACCAGGACCACCGCGGCGACGTCGAGGAGGCCGGCGCCGATGGCGGAGGCGGTCTGGGAGTGCGGCCACACCGACGCCCAGTCGGTGGCCATCTGGTAGGCGGCGACCAGGGAGAGGGGGAAGGGCGCCACGTCCTCCCCGGTCAGCACCGCGCCTGCCGCGGCTCCGACCCAGGTCGAGACCGACAGGGTCACCGCGCCACCGACCAGAATGCCGCCGGCCGCCCACGCGCGGTCGTTCTCCGTCATCATCGACTGCCGCCCCCCGTGGTCGTCGCCCGCCGCGTGTTGGTGTCCGTGCGGTAGAGGCGCTTCTCGGTACCGGTCAGCTCCAGGGCCGCCGCGATTCCGGGCCGGGCGCCCACCTTGATCAGATACTTTCCGCGGCCCGGGTGGCGGGCGCCTTCCTCCTCGGCGAGCGGCGGCCGGGCCTCGTCCTCGTCGGTGAGGACGGTGGGGTCGATGTCCAGGCCGGTGGAGGTCGCCGACGACCATGAGCTGATCAGCATGCGCTCCTGCTCGGTCAGCGTGCGCTTGCCCGTCACGCGCCCCAGCTCTTCTTCGGAGGAGGCGCCGATGACCCACGTGTCGCAGCGGTCCATCAGTCCGCGTGCCTTGGCACGGTCCTGCTCGGTCGGCAGGGCCTCGACGTCGAGCAGGGAGTGCGTCACGTAGACGGTGACGTCGTCGGTGGTCCGGTTGAGTCGGCTGATCGCGTCCATGGCGTCGACCAGGCCCGGGCCGCTCCTCAGCGCCCGCCACATCTCGTCCATGGGCAGGACCAGTTTGCGGTCCATCAGACCGATGGAGCGCGCCGAGTCGATGCTCGAGTAGGTGTAGGCCCACGTGGCGATCATTCCCGCGCTGACCACGTCGTTTCCGCGGGCCCGCAGCGCGCTGATGTCGACCGACACGGCTGGCGCGTTGATGTCGAGGGGGGTCGTGGTCTGCCCGTCGAACAGGCCGCGCAGAGGTCCGCCGATCAGGTTGTCCAGCCCGGCGATGACCGAGCGGGTCAGGTCGTGGTAGCGGTCGTCCTGCGCGGCGAGTTTGCTCCGCAGCTCCTGCGGAGCGGCGCGCAGAACCCGGACCACGTCGGCCACGACCGGGTCGCTGCCCGACTCCTGGGCGTCGGAGGCGAGGTGGACGGCGGTGTCGAGCGCGCTGCGCTCGATCTCGTCCGGGGTGCGGCCGAGCCCGTGCTTGGTGGACAGCAGCGCGACCAGCGTCTCCAGCCGCCGGCCGTTGAGGACGTCGAGCAGCGCCTGGCGGCGCTCGGCCGGCAGGGCGGCCACGCGGCCCTTGAGCGGGCCGGAGTCCAGGGGGTTGATGCGGCCGATGCCGTCGCCGATCCGGACGACGGATCCGCCGAGCTCTCCGATCAGCCCGCTGTACTCGCCCTTGACGTCACCGGGTACGCACACCATGTGCCCGTACGCCGAGTAGACCAGGCACACCCTTTTGACCAGCGCACTCTTGCCTGCGCCCGGCTGGCTCATCACCCACACGCCCGGGTTGGTGGTCAGCTTGCCGGTCCAACCCGAGGGATCGATGCATACGAGCTCGCCGGTGAGCACGTCCCGGCCGACCGGCACGCCGCGCGGCGGCAGCCCGGAGCCGAGGAGGAACGGGTAGATCCCGCCCACCTGCGTGGAGGGGCCGGTGTAGACGGTGCCCGCATCCTCGACCGGGGCGCGGCCGCCGAAGCGGCCGCCCCAGCCGAGCCGCGGCGCGAACCGGGCCCTCAACTTCTTCTGGGCCTGCCGCTCCTCGCGGGTGGGGCCCTCCTGGACCGTACGGGTCACGCGCTTGGGCGTGGTCACGGCCGGCGGCTTCGGCTTGCGTGCCATCGTCGTCAGTCCTTCACCAGCGGGTTGTAGCCAAGGGGTAGCCCGGCCGCAAACACCGCGGACTGGGCTCCGAAGGCGGGACGCATCCGGATGCCGCGCGTCGCCTTCATCGCGCGTTCCAGCTCCTGGCGGGCGGCGGGAAGGTCGGCAGCGTTGCGGGCGGTGACGGTGACCATCAGCGTCCAGTCGACGACCTGCGCGCCGCCGGCGACCTGGGCCGCTGCCTGCTCCGCCCTGCGGGAGTCCGCCCGCTGGGACCACTTCGCCCGGCCCTTGACCTCGGCCGTGGCCTGCTCGCGCTGGTAGGCGTGGCTGATCTCCCGCTCCAGCACGGCCTCACCCTCGTGCGGATCGAGCACCCGGTAGGCAAGGGTGATCCTCCGCTGGTAGCGGCCGGGGGCCAGCAGCGGCAGCAGCACGCTGTACGGCAGGGGGCGGCGCGGCATCTCACGCAGCACCCACGAGACGGAAACGCCCCCGTCGTGCGCGTACTCCTCCCACCCGTCGTCCGCGGCCACGGGACCGCACTCCGACCAGGACAGCTCCTCGAACTCCGCGTCCCGCGCGTTGAAGACCGACGGGTCGTACGCGCTGCGCACCAGCCGGCGCAGGTCGATGTCGGTGGCCCTGCGCTCGATGTCGGTCCCGGTGCCGGACAGGTCCAGCGAGTCGACGACCTTCAGGGCCTCGGCCACCTGCTCCGCCAAATCGGTGGGCGGGTTCGCGGAAGCGGTGGGATCCACCGTCACCGACATCCACGGCGCCACCGACGCGGTGGCGTGCGGGGTGGTCCGCACGAGCTCGTCGACGATCTGCTTCGCCAGGCGGGGAGCGTTCGGGTCCTGGCGGGCCTTCACATCGTCACCCAGAGCCTCGCCGGCCCCCGGCGTGATCTGAATGGTGACGCTGGCGCCCTTGACCTGCTCGTCCGTGCTCATCGCCTCCAGCACGGACGACCAGGTCCGCAGGCTGCTCTGCACCGCCCCGGTCGGGGCCATCAAGCTGCCGCCGGGCGCGAGCAGCGTGGTGATGGTCATGCGGTCCGTTGCCCGGTCGTGCACGACGCCGACGTTCCGACCCGTGGTCGGGTCGTGCGCCTTGATCAGCGTGGAAGAGGCACCCACCCCGGGCAGGTCCAGCGCGTACGGGTGCGGCAGCAGCAGCCGCCGGTAGGAGGTGGCCTCGACCCGCGAAGCCCGCCGCCACGACGCCTTCGCCCAGTAATACGCCAGCGCGGACATCCCGTGCCGGCGGGCAGCCGCCAGCCCCAGAACGACGAGGGTCACCGGCAGGGTGAGCAGCAGCGTGACGGGCGCCTGGGTGGCGATCAGACCGTCCGCCAGCAGCACCATGGCAGCAACGATCGTCGCCCCCTTGGACAGCCCGCCGAGACCAAAGCTCCGGCGCACACGGAAGCCCTCGACCATCAGAGTGCGGGGCACCTCATGAGCACTCACTGCTGGTTACCTCCCCCTATTTCTCCAGCCGCGCCCTGGACGGTGTCGTTGACCCCGTCGAAGACCCGGATGCCGGCCTCGATCGCCAGACCCGCAGGCCCGCCCGCCACGCCTGCACCAGTGGTGGTCGCCGTACCGGTGGTCGTTGCGGTCCCGGTCCCCACACCCGCCATACCTTCAGGGCCCCCGCCCTGGTTCGGCACGCTCGGTACCCCCTCGTGGCGTCCCGACCGGTCCGGCTGACCGCTGTCCCGATCTCCGCCGCCTTGCCTGCCCCTCTCCTGCTCGACGTACTGGGCGTGCTGCACGGCCGTGTGCGGCCCCTCAGGATCGGGGTCGGGGTCTCGGTCGGGGCCCTTGCCGCCACCGCGACCGCCACCGCCGGATCCGCCACCGCCGCCGCTACCGCCGTCACCCCCGCCGAACTTGCCGGCGAAGAAGGACGTGGCGGCACCCAGAGCACCCCCCATACCCCCGGCAGCCATCCCACCGCCGACCGCGGCACCAAACGGCGCAAAGACCTTGCTCAGCGGGCCGGGCGCGAGAATCGCAAGAATGAGCGTGGCGCAACCGCGCAGCCACTCCGCCAGCGTCTGGGACTCGCCGAACTCCTTGAATCCGATGCACATGATGAGGGCCAGGATCGGCTTGTAGGCCACGATGACCAGCCCACTCGTGATCAGCTTGGGCGCCCACTGCCGGGTCACGTCCCCGCCGGCCCTTCCCCCGCCGGCCACCGGCAGCAGCAGGCAGATGATGGGAATGGCGCTCTGCCGCAGGAACACGATGATCAGCTGCACGAACCCGACGATCACCATCAGCTGGACTACGCCCAGGACGATGATCGGGTTGCCTATGCCCTTGGGGATCATCACCTCCAGGATCCGCTCCAAGGCCAGGTTTTGATCCTTGAACGCCTCGTTGACTAGGCCGGTGCTGATGGCGTCTCCGGCTTCCAGCAGGAGCACAAACAGCGACACGCCGATGGTGGACAGAACGATGTTCTCCACCCAGCCCAGCATGGCTCTGCCCGCGTGCTTTGCCTGGCCTGTGAGAGCCACTTTCCCGAGCTGCCACATCATCCCTGCTGCGGCGATTACCAACCCCAGCCACACGAGCATGCCAGCCAGCTTGGCCTTCCCGCCCCACAGGCCGGTGCTCTCCAGGTCAACCGACGGGCCCATCAACGCGACGGTGAGGACCTTCTTGAGAATCCAACCTGCCGCATCCTCAATGGCGACAATGATGTCACCGAGGGCGCCTTCCTTGATCTTCTTCCACTCGGCCTTGACCTCCTTCGAGGCCTCCTTGCCCACCTTGTCGCACAACGCCTCGCTACCAGCACCGCCGACAATCGCGCCGATGGGTCCCATGATCGCGCCTGCTGCTGTACCGACGCTGCCTTGGCACAGCAGCTTGACGCCCTTGCCTATCGGGTCGGGGGCAGCCGCTGCGGGCTGCGGTGCAGACACCGACACCGCGAAGACGGCGACCAGGGCGAGGAGCAGTGCTGCCAGCCTGCGTCTCACGACGCCGCCCGGATCGCAGTCCAGCCGCCCGTGTTGAACTCAGCGTCACCCGGAGCCACCATCGGCGGCCGGGCCTGGCCATCGGTGTCCTTCAAGGCCCGCCTTGTGGCCTCCGTCGTCAGCTTCCAGTCCCCCTCCTGCCACTGTGCGGCAAGGAGAGTACGGGTGAAGGAACCCTGCTCCTTTGCGGTCTCCCCGTTCTTCTTGACCTCGTTACTCAGCAGCCACACGCTGACCTCGTCGTCAGTCTTCTTGATGATCTTGTAACCGACCACATGACTGCGCACGTAAGCACCCGGCGGCAGTGACTGCCCGACGCTCACGCCCATCTCCTGGGCGAGGTCTTTGTCGGTCTCCGCGGCTGCCAGCTCAACCTTCTTGGCGTTCTCCGGGGACTGGTCCCCCTTGCCGAAGTACGAGTAGTACATCCGCAGCTGCTCATCGGCGGTGGACTGCTCGCCCTCAATGCGGGTGGAGTTGGCGGCCGCCAGCATGGCCACAGCGCCCTCCGCCGTGTGCGGGAAGCCGACCTGGTTGTGACGCTCGTCCGTGCGCTGCCCTCGCGGCAGCGCCGCCCACCGCTCCGGCTCTGTCCAGTCGGCCGGCGTCGTGTACACAGGCGCAGGGCTCGCCGAGCTGGACACGCTCGGGCTCGGCCCGCCCTTGGCCGACGCGCCCTCACCGCCGTCATCTCCGGCGAACGCTGCGTACGCCGTCAGGACGAGGACGGCGGCCAGCGCCAGACCTGCAATCCACGTTCCCTTGGTGTTCCACGTCCCCCTCGTCCGCGACACGTCAGCTCCCCGCGATGCCGTTGAGAATCGTGATCAGGGAGCCGGCCAAGAGGATCGTGGCCACTCCGGCGCCCATCCACTTGAACGGTTCCGAGCCGCCGCCGCTGCGGGACTTGTCGGAGACCGCGAGCTTGTAGACCCCGAACCCGGTCCCACCGACCCCCGCGAGGATCAGCAGCCACAGGCCGTAGCCGAAGATCTTCGATACGGGACCGTCCAGTTCAGGGATCTTGGTGGGCTCCGCCTTCGGGATAAGGCCGTCGGCCAGCGTGAAGAACTCCATGGTCATGCTCATCGCGTCGTTCCCTCCATCGTGCGCCGCAGCTTCTCGGCTGCGGCTAGAACGTCCTTGTGCTCCATCGCCTCGTCAGGTCCTTTGACGGACCGCAGGACGGGCAGGTACGGCACCCTCGCCACTCCCGCGAGGCGTCCTTCCAGCGCGCGCACCAGGTACCGTGCGTCAGCCGCCGGCCGGACCGGGGCGTCGGAGACCAGCACCAGCCACGGCTTCGGCAGGGGCCCCCAGCGCCTGAGCAGCTCCTCCACGTGCATCGCGCCGTACACGGTGGTCTCAGCCAGAAGGACCGGCTCGGTGCCGTACGGCACCGACTCCCCCGGCGCCAGAAGGCGGGCGCGCTCACCTCCGGAATCGCCGTCGAGCATCGCGGCGACCGTGGCGACGGCAATCCCGAAACAGTGGACGGGAATGAGCGCGTACTTCAGCGCCGCACCCTCCCGGGCGGCCATCTTCAAATGGCTGGTCACTCCTCAACCCCCCTGAACTCGCAGCCACACAGGCGCTCTGGGCCTGTGGGACTACAGAGGCTAGCGTGAACAACCGACAGCCTGACGTGCGATTATGCACCGGCCCGACGCCGAAAGTACTGGCTCGGTGCCCGCCGACTCCCGTTCACGGAAAGAGGAATACCGAATGAATTCAGCCACGCTCCCGCATTTCCCAAGGGCCCCTTGGGCAACACCGCGGCAACCGTGGCCGAAAATCGCACTCCGGCATTCGCAAGCTCCACAGCACGGCACTGCCAACCGGCAGCCGCCGCACCACAATCGGAGCGCACTCGGCCCGCACACGTGATCTAGTACGGCAGACAGCAAGCCCAACGAGGCAAGGGACACACAACCGGGGGGACAAGTGAAAATGCTGATCGGAGCCGTCGCCGTGGTGTTAGGGCTACCCCTCATCGCGGTCACCGGCCTGACGGCCGTCGTGTTCTTGGACAGCTCCGCGAAAGCTGTCGCCTCCGACGGGGGCGCCGGCCTCCAAGGCGTGCCCCAGGAGTTCCGCGAGTGGATCCTCAAGGCAGATGCCGCCTGCCCGGAGCCCGAGATGACCCCGGCCCTGCTGGCCTCTCAGCTCTGGGCCGAGAGCCAGTTCAAGACCTCCCGGGCCGAGGCCACCAGCTACGCGGGCGCGCTGGGGCCCGCCCAGTTCATGCCGGAGACGTGGGCCACCTGGGGCCGAGACGCCGACGGCAACGGCGTGAACTCACCCTGGGACATCGGCGATGCCGTCACAGCCCAGGGCAGGATGATGTGCTCCCTGCTCGGCCAGGCCAAGCGCTCCGGATACGCCGGAGACCCCCGCGCACTCGCCCTTGCCGGGTACAACGCCGGCTGGGGGGCCGTCGAGCGGTACGGCGGCGTGCCGCCGCGCTCCTTCGCCGGCGGCCAGACCTACGACTACGTGCACAGCATCCTCGCCGAGATGCCCCGCTTCGAGGGCCCCGGCACCCTGCAAGTCTCCGGATCCGGAGCCGGCCCCGACGCACTGCGCCGGGCAGCCACCCGCCTGGGCACCCCCTACTCCTGGGGAGGCGGGGAACCGGACGGCCCCAGCACCGGTTTCTGCGACGGCGTCAACGGCTACCTGAACGGATCCTGCTCCGCGAGCCACACCGTCGGATTCGACTGCAGCTCACTCGTCCAGTACAGCTACTGGCCCACCACCAAGCTGCCCCGCACGGCCGCCGAGCAGTACGGCGCCACCTCCGACCGCGCCGTCTCCAGGAACGACCTCCAGCCGGGCGACCTCCTCTTCTGGTCCCACGGCTCCTCGAGCTCCATCTACCACGTCGCGATGTACGCCGGAGACGGCAAAGTCCTCCACGCCCCCCGTACCGGCAAGAACGTGGAAATCGTCCCCCTCGCCACTGCCATGCCAGAGCGGGACTACCACGGCGCCACCCGCCCCTGACCACCACGGCCGACGGCAAAGGCCGCGTGCCGCGGACCCGCAACAGAGTCCGCGGCACGCGCGCGTACCAGGCCGCCGGCTACCGGCCCTTGCCCCGCGACGGAGGGCGCAGCCCCGGGCGATCCGTGGCAATGGCGGACTCGGCAGGCGCCGACTGCTTGGCCGCCTGCGCCCTGGTAGGACCCACGGTCGACGACTGCGCCCGGGCGGCCGCCCTGCTGACCATCGGCCCTGCGCCGGTCATGGCCGCGCCGGGCGGCCGCCGCAGGACATCAGTGGTCGCCTGCACCAGCCGTGAGCCGAGCTGCGAACCCGGTCCCTGCTGCCAGGACGTGTCCTGCATCAGCCCGGCGAGACGGTCCTCCACCGACCGCCCCTCACTCTCCATCTTCGCCATCCGAGCGGCAACCAAGGGCCACTGCCTCGCGGCGAACATCAGGTCGGCCTCGCGCTCCCGCCCGGGCATGGCCTCGCGCACCATCCGCATGTATCGCGCGTTCTCCTGGGGCCAGATCGCCAGCTGCCGCAGCGCCTTCTCCCGGTCGGACAGGTCGAGATCCCTGGGGATGTCGAGCCCGGTCGTCATCGGCCCGTACGACAACAGCACGAACCGACTGGTCGTCGGGGCCTCACCGGCGGCGAGGACCTTCCCGACCGCCTGGTCGACGCCGAGGCCCTCATCGTGCGCGGAGGTGAGGATCTGCCGTACGTCAACGCCGCACTCATCCAGCTGCGCCATCGTCGCCGCGATGTCGGGCCACGCCGGGGAAGACAGGATCGCCTCCCGCACCGGGCCCGCCGGCAGCGTCTCGCGCAGCATCCTCTCCCACTCCCCCGTACCCTCACGGGCCACCCGCTCCAGGTTCGCGGCAACCGCATCCCGCACGGTCACGGCAATCTCGCCAACGCGCGGCAGCAACTGCTCCAGATCGACGCCTGCGTGCTTGAGCGCCATCAGCTGCTGCGCCAGCTGTGGCCAATCCGCGCCCTCCATCAGCGCCGCGGAAATGTCCGGCGGCAGAAAATCCTTCAGCTCCGACTGCGCGTCGGTTTCCGCCTGCTTGGCGGGCGGCAGCTCCTCCTCCGCCCCCTGCGTGCGCCGCTGCTGATGCCGGCGCACGGCGTCCGCAATGGCAAGGACCAGACGCACCGCTAAAACGGCGCTCTCCACCGCCTCACCCGCGGCCTCGGCGAACGGTTCCCCCTCTGGTGTTGCCATGCTGCACTCCCCTCGCTAGCGGGCCCGCCTCCGGCCCTTGTGCTGATCCTCGCCGGGCGGCCTACGCCTCGACGCGGCCGCCCCCGTCCCGCGGGCCGGTGCGGCGCTACGCCCCGTACCACCCGCGGCTCTCGGCAACGGACTCTTGCCGGACACATCCGACGACGTGCCGCGATACTTCCGCCATCCGTCCAGTCGCCATGTAAGCACCTCGGCGATGGACTGGGCTGAGAACAACTCCCTTCGAGCCGCCACCGCTGCCAGCACATCTGCGGGGTCTTCTCCCGCCCGCTCAATTTCCGCCAGACGCAACCGCAGCGCGGGCCAGGCCGCGTCCGAAAGAACACCTCGCGCATGCTCGGGAAGCGCCGCCCGGACCACACCCGCCATCGACCGCTCGCCCCGCCCGGCAGCCATCCGCTCACCCTGTGCCGTGACGCGCGCGGGCCGGGGCCGGTACTCGCGCGCCACATGCGCGCCAGCGGTGACCTCGACCGCCTCGAGCAGCAAGCGCCCGGCTCGTCCGGAAGCCTGCGCCTGGGCTCGGTACTCCTGCGCTGCATGCCAGCGCCGGGCAGCTTCCACGGCCTGCACCAAAGCCAGCAGGAATCCCAGCGCAGCCGCCGTGTCAGCGCGGCCCACCGCAGACACCGACTGCGACAGCACCTGTGCCGACTCGCGGAACAGGGCCCGTGCCTGGCCCTGCAGAGCTCGGGCGCCGGGCGCCCGAGACGCTCGCTCAAACTCGTGGGCAGCCTGCCTCAACTGGTCGCGCACCAAGCGCGGCGAGGAGGCAGCGGCGACCACGATCAGGTCACCGAGTGCGGCCACATCTCCCGCTCCCTGGTGCAGGCCATCGGCACCAAGCCGGTCGGCCGCGGCACGTACCTTCTCCTCGGCAACCCGCCACATCTCCGCCGGCGAAACACGCGCCTCCGGAACCGGTGTGCCATAACGCTCACGCACCCGGGGCAGCGACAAGTCTGGTGCCAGCCGGGTGCCGGCGTACCAGATAGGGCTCTGTTCCCGATTGCGGTCACCCGGCAACGCGACCGAGTAGCCGGCGAGCGTGCCGTCCGGTGCGATCCTCTGCTTCACCCGGAGTCCGGACGCGGTCAACTTCGCAAAGAAGTCGCCGTCGCTGATCGACGCCGCTGCTGCCTCGCGCACGGTTCGTTGCAGGGTCGCGCGAGGCGCTTCGCTCAGGCCACGGCGCTCCGCCTTCTCCTGCTCGCCGGACGTCTGCCAGCACGCTGCGGTCTTGTCGCCATGCTCGAGGCGGCGTAGTCCGAAATTCTCCTCGAAGGAGCGAGCGGCGGCCTGCATCCGCACGATGTCCTGGCGCAGGTTCGGCTGACGACCGTCCTCGCGTACCTTGGTGGCAACGATGTGGATGTGGTCGTCGGCATGCCGGACGGCAGCCCAGCGGCATGCCTCATCATCACCGTGTTCGGCGATGCCCGCGGCGTGCATCATCCCGCGTGCCACCTCGGCCCATTCCCCGTCGCTGAGGATGCGGTCCTCGGGAGCATTGCGCACGGCCACGTGGTACACGTGCAGCCTCGGCTTCGTCCCGCGCATCGCGAAGACCGGCGCATCGAGAATCAGCGCGAGATCCGAGATCGACATGCCCGGCGAGCGGGCCGGGTCGTCTACGTACGCATCCCAGGCAGCCACCATGTGCGGATCCACATGCTCATCACGCCGCCCCGGCCCGTAGAGGTAATGCAGAAGCCCGTAGGTGTCGTTCCCCTCGTCGAGCTTCTCCGGAATCACCCCCGCTCCTTCCTCTCCCGCATCAGCTGGAGCGTGGCCTCGTCCATACGCCGGATGGCGGCCAGAAGAGCTTGATGGACCGCGAGCATCTGCGGGTCGGCCACAACGCCGTCGCCGTTCACCACCTCCGCGATCCGGCTATAGCTGACCCCGACCCTCTTGAGCTCCCTCCGCGCCTCGATCACCTCCCTGACCACCGCCTTGGCACCGATCGGCGTGGGCACGACCCGCTCCACGGCGACATCCAGCGCGACACGTCCGACCCAGGACGCCATCGCCTGACCTTCACGCTCAGCAGCCGCCTTGACGATCGCATGCTCATCATCGTTGTACGACACCTTGATGCGGGTATCGCGGCTGCCGCCGGCCTCCCGTTCACGCCTCCGCACAGTGGGGCGTCGCCGCCTCTCATCCGCTAGTGGCTCTGGCACGACAGCCCCCTCCGGTCTCCTCTGGTCTGCGCTCGAACCCTTGATCACCGCCCTCCCCATCTAATGGAGGAGCAGCCGAGAACGCCGCTTACTGGGCCCAGTAAGCACTACCTTGCTACGACGGTCAAGAAGAGCACTCCCCATCAAGTCAGCATCTGAATAAAAGTCAAACCTGCTGCGATGAGCGCTAATTACTACTTCCCAACGGTCCCAACGCGCCCCCGCCAAGTACCATGCGCCCATGTCTGCACACGAGATCCTGCGACGGATGGAAGAGATCCAGGCAGCCCGCGCTGCGGCCATCGAGCCGCTGGCCGAGATCCAGGGGAAGCGTGCCGATCTGCTGCAACAGCTCGCCGACCTGGACGAGCCGTACGGCAAGGCCTACGCCGACGCCGAAGCGGCGGGCTGGAGCACGGACGAGCTGACAGCAATCGGCGCCGAAGAGCCGGCGAAGCGCCCGAAGGGAAGGCCGCGCACTCGGCGCGCAGCAGTGAGGAAGGCTACTGCAGAGGCGGCGCCTTCGACGCTGGAGACCCCTTCGCCGACGGCGACAGTTCCAGCTCAGGGCGCCTCAGGGAGCCCGGCCCCCGTGGCCACCGGAAGCCAGTCCCGCTGATGATCCCGATGGCACTCATCCAGCTGTACGCCGTGTACTCAGTGGCCGGCTCCGGGGTCATCCTCGGCGACTGCGGATAGCGGCCCGGCAGCGTACCCACCACGTCCAACGGCACTCGAATGGGTACTGATGAACACTCCTCTCTCCCCACCCTCGCTCTGCACCACCGCGCAGAAGTGCCGCTGGCTCACACCCGGTACGGCGATCGGGGCGGGGAGCAGGGCCAAGCCGCCGGGGCTCGCCAGCTCCGAGAGGTCATCCCCGCCGGTGCCGGGAGCAGGAGATGCCCCAGTGGGGAGTCTCACCTGACGGGGTCATCCCCGCGGGTGCGGGGAGCAGATCGCCGTGCCGGGCCTGCCCGCGCGGCGCCCGGGGTCATCCCCGCGGGTGCGGGGAGCAGTATGCGGCGGCCACCGACGCCGCGAACAGCTCGGGGTCATCCCCGCGGGTGCGGGGAGCAGCGCCCCGCTGGGCCGAGCTGAAACTCCGGGCGGGGGTCATCCCCGCGGGTGCGGGGAGCAGCCCCGCGGTCATACGGTCTGGGCGTTCCTCCGGGGGTCATCCCCGCGGGTGCGGGGAGCAGCGCCGACTCGTCCTGGTGACCTTCCCCTTCAAGGGGTCATCCCCGCGGGTGCGGGGAGCAGCCCCGCGGTCATACGGTCTGGGCGTTCCTCCGGGGGTCATCCCCGCGGGTGTGGGGAGCAGCGCCGACTCGTCCTGGTGACCTTCCCCTTCAAGGGGTCATCCCCGCGGGTGCGGGGAGCAGCGCGACGAGCCCGACCCGGCGGATCACCGACCGGGGGTCATCCCCGCGGGTGCGGGGAGCAGTTCATGGCGGTGCCGAGGACGAAGCGCTCGGCGGGGTCATCCCCGCGGGTGCGGGGAGCAGCGACCCCGCCGGCGCTCTGCTCACCTCCACCAGGGGTCATCCCCGCGGGTGCGGGGAGCAGCACAGGCTTCATGATGATCAGCGAGATCAGGGCGGGGTCATCCCCGCGGGTGCGGGGAGCAGCAGGCGGTTCCGCCGGTGATCCGCTCGCGGCCGGGGTCATCCCCGCGGGTGCGGGGAGCAGTCGGCCTTCTTGTCGTGGCCCTGCCTGAAGTAGGGGTCATCCCCGCGGGTGCGGGGAGCAGTCCCTGCTTGATTCCCGGCAGCTCAAGGAAGCTGGGGTCATCCCCGCGGGTGCGGGGAGCAGACGTCGCGCACTCCCATGGAGGCGACCATGTAGGGGTCATCCCCGCGGGTGCGGGGAGCAGCAGCAGGCCCTTCCCCGGCAGGGTGTCCGGTCGGGGTCATCCCCGCGGGTGCGGGGAGCAGGTCAAGACGTCGTTGATGTACACGTCGAGCGCGGGGTCATCCCCGCGGGTGCGGGGAGCAGCCCGTCCAGTCGGCGGTGGTGATGTCGCCGATGGGGTCATCCCCGCGGGTGCGGGGAGCAGGCTTGCTGGCCTGCCACTTTAGGCAAAGAAGAAGGCGTTCTCGAGCACTTTCATCGAAACCGTCTTTTCAGACGAATCGCTGTGAATCGGGTCCACCGTCGGGGTGCGGGAGGCGGGCCAAGGCATCGGCCAGTTGTCGCACGGAAACGGCGCCAGACTCGGGAAGGCCGGCGGCCGACCATGCCTGCTGTGCGGCAGCCGTGTCGCCTTCGGCGGCTGCGAGGACGTTCTGCTTCGCACTGTTCTCGTGGATCGGGTCGGTGTCGAGGCCGAAGTCGGCGAGGTGCACGACGATGCGCACCTCGAGCTTCGGGTTGGACGCCATCCGCTCGTTGAGGCGATAGACACGGACACGGTGGCCGATCAGGGCACGGGCGCGCTCGATCATCACCCTTCCGGCCTTCGAGTCGCCCCGATCGGTCCGGATCGGCTGCTCCAGCTCCCCGGAAGTGTTGCGCAGAACCAGGACACCGCGGGTGCTGGAGGCCTCCACCCGTACATCCAGCAGCGTGGCTGTGAACTGCTTCGCGGCATCGAGCCGGGCGATGTCCTGCCCCACCGTGTCCCCCAGGACATAGAGGCTGACGGCGCGTTCTCGTACGCTGTCCGTCCATTCGGCTTCTTCACCCGGCGGGCAGGGGCCGACCGCATGGGCGGCTGCAATGACGAGGTCGAGGTCACGGGGGTTCACCGCCCAATCATGAACGACACCGATCCCGACAAGCCAGCGAGCAAGCGATGGCTTACTTCTCTTCGACAGCAGAACGTCGGGCGACTGCCCAGTGCGCCGCGGTGGTTGACCGCACGATGGACTGGCCACTACCCGTGCCATCCAACATCTTCTCGCGGGGTTCGCAACAGGGTCGATCAGCGTCGATCCCATCCAAGAGGCCCCAGCGGTGCCTGCCGCGCCAACGTCGAGATCCCCGGCTACCGCCTGGAGCCGCGCCCTGGAGCGCGCCGGCCTCGCCCGGACGCAGGCGGCCGGGCCGGTACTGGCTGTAGTGGCGGGCGCTGCCGTCGCCCTTGACATCTCGCCCCTGTGTGAAGCCCTCCTCGAGGGCTACGCCGAACGGCAGGATCACCCTGGTCGGCTCCTCGGGCGCCATCCGCACCGAGCCCGAACAGAAGGCAGCGGCATGACCACGGCACCTCGGCCGGACCCGCCTCCCGGCCCCGAATCAGTTCCCCAGCCTGCCGCCACGCCCGAAGACCTGCGGGCCGCCTTCGCCCGCCTCTCGCCCTCCCGCCTGCCCGATTTCGACGCGGAGCGCGCCGAGGCGGTTGCCCAGGCCCGGGCCGAGGTGTCCCCGCCCCGCTCCACCGCCTCGTCTCGCACTGGGCCGTGGAGGTCGCGCACGCCCGCACCCCGGGCGGCTGGCCCGCTCTGCGGGAGCTGGAGCGCCGCGCGCAGAGCGCCGACGACGCAGCCCTCCCAGCCGTCCTTACGCAGTTCCGGCCGATCCTCCTCGAGGTCCACGCCGAAGCCGGGTTCACCCGGCAGGGCGACGGCCGATGAGTGACCTCGACTGGACCTGGGAGTACGAACCCGACGAGGCACACGTCGTCACGGGTCTGCTGGTGTCGGTGATCGCCGAGGCCGAGCAGGTGCTGGCGGACCCGCTTGAGCTCGCCGCCATGGGCGTCGAATCCCACCAACATGGGCCGCGGGCCGCCGACGGCGGTATCCGTCGCATTGACCTGCCGGGCGGCGGATGGATGTACGTCCCTCCCATCCCGCGCCGACGCGCCCTGTACGTCGCCGCCGTGATGCCGCCCTCCGCGAGCCGTGCGTCGGCGGCTCGGCGAACAGGTCACGGGGTCATCCCCGCGGGTGCGGGGAGCAGAGCGCCCGTCAGGTGGCGGGCATGTGATCCAGGGGGTCATCCCCGCGGGTGCAGGGAGCAGCTGGATCCGCTCGTAGTGGTCGAGGGCCTGTCGGGGTCATCCCCGCGGGTGCGGGGAGCAGCAGCGGATGGCCCAATCGGGGCAGTTCGCGCAGGGGTCATCCCCGCGGGTGCGGGGAGCAGCCCAGGCCGGGGTCACCGCTCGACACGGCGTCGGGGTCATCCCCGCGGGTGCGGGGAGCAGATCTGATGACCAGCCGGCCATCCGGCCGACGCAGGGGTCATCCCCGCGGGGTGCGGGGAGCAGGGCCTGGGCCTGCATCAGGTGGTGCTTGAGCTGGGGTCATCCCCGCGGGTGCGGGGAGCAGAGCTCCTCGGGCGAGGTCACCATCGGCGACATGGGGTCACCCCCGCGGGTGCGGGGAGCAGTGCTTGGTCTCGTCCTGTGCCTGCTCGACGGCGAGGTCATCCCCGCGGGTGCGGGGAGCAGCTGAATCCGGTTCTCCGCGATGGTCACCGACCCGGGGTCATCCCCGCGGGTGCGGGGAGCAGAGCTGCAAGAGCACACTTAAAGCATCCGGCCTGGGGTCATCCCCGCGGGTGCGGGGAGCAGTGCAGTCCGGAGAAGGAGATCTCCTTGCCGTTGGGGTCATCCCCGCGGGTGCGGGGAGCAGGGTCGACCGCAAGTTCACGCAGAGGGACATGCAGGGGTCATCCCCGCGGGTGCGGGGAGCAGGTCCGACTGGAAGACCGACCCCCGCGGGCCCGGGGGTCATCCCCGCGGGTGCGGGGAGCAGGCTGGTCAGCGCCTCACGGCGAGCCTGCTGACGGGGTCATCCCCGCGGGTGCGGGGAGCAGCCGACCGTGTCGGGGATGTCGATGGCAGCCGGGGGGTCATCCCCGCGGGTGCGGGGAGCAGCGCAGAGCCTGGGCCATCTCGCGAAGGACCTTAGGGTCATCCCCGCGGGTGCGGGGAGCAGAGCTGCTGCTGAATCAGTCCGCGGACCGCGTCGGGGTCATCCCCGCGGGTGCGGGGAGCAGCACCTCGCCAGCGGTCACCTTCTGGCGCCAGTAGCCCGGGGGGTCATCCCCGCGGGTGCGGGGAGCAGACTTCGTGAGCTGCGACTTTAGCTCGACCGAAGCCAGCTTTTCACCACTTCCACAGAATCCGGCAAAGCGCCTAAAAGAACCAGACCATGCCCAGTAATGCCTACGAAGGCTGGTCTGGAAGAGTCGCCCGACTCGTCGAACCAGCGAACGGCACCCCGCCACAACGTCGGGCGAGGTCCCCGCCGGGGGCCAGCGAGTGCTGTGACCGGGAAGCTTCGCCGGGTTGCTCCTTGTGCTCATCGGGGTGTGGAGTGTTCAACTGGCATAGCGTTACGTGTCAGGGTTCGCGGGCTGTCCGAGGAGGAAGGGTAGAAGCAGGAGAAGTGCGGCGAGTGCTCTCCGACTGACCGTCCTGTGCGGTGC
This sequence comes from Streptomyces sp. NPDC046866, assembly GCF_040704625.1. Lineage (NCBI taxonomy): Bacteria > Bacillati > Actinomycetota > Actinomycetes > Kitasatosporales > Streptomycetaceae > Streptomyces > Streptomyces sp. NPDC046866. Next base: position 59,936 of record NZ_JBEYXN010000023.1, on the reverse strand, counting down.
TCCGCGCGGCACTTGCCAGCACGGGGTAGTGCCGTTCCCGGACCCCGTACGTTGCTGCCAGCCAGCAGGTAAGCCCTCCGTCAGCCCAATCCGCACTGGCTTGCGGCAGCTGCCCGCCCGAGGCGCCTCGAGTCGACGTCTGGCAGGCCATCGGCATGCTTCCCGAAGCCGCTGCCGACACCCGCCGCGCGGGACCGCGTCATTGACCTCGCCCGCAACGAACGCCGCCCCACGCAGCGTCGATGCCGGCCTCCTCTATAGCCCGGCCGCCCTGGCACGCGAGCACCCGGCCGAACCGATCGGCATCCCACGAACCCGCCACCGCAGCGACCTGCTCAAGGGGAGGGCCACCCGCCAGCCGCCCTCGTACCTCCGGAGAGAGCGGACACGGTCACACCGCCCAATCCAACTCCCCGACCCGCGGCGTGAGCGATATAGTGGAGACCATCAAGTTACTCAGGCGCGGAAGGCCCTCCACCCATGGTGGAGGGCCTTCTGTCATGTGCGGTCCCGCCGCGGTCAGGCGACCTGCAGCTTCGGCCGCCCCGTCGGGGCCGGCGGCGCCTGGTGGTACGTCGGCAGCTTCAGGTTCGGCAGCTCTCCCGCCTGGATACGCACGAGGGCCGCCCGGAATGCCGCTTCCATGGCCTCCGGGGTCTCGTACTTGGCCGCCAGCGGGTGGAGCCGGTACGAGTTGCCGTTGCGTTCTTCGCTGCGCGGCCGGAGCACGATATTCAGGTCGCACAGCGGCGCCATGAGCCCGCTGACGGCCTGCGGCGTGACCCCGTACTCGGCTGCCATGTCCTTCTGGCGGACGGGCAGCACTCCCCCGAAGTCGCTGCGGGCGACCAGGTACTGGAGGAACTTCACGGCGGACCCCGACAGCGGCAGGGCCCAGATGCGCTCCGCGACGATCGGAGACATGACGTTAGCCAAGGGACAGCCTTCCTCGTGAACGTGGGCGGGCGCCCGCGCAGGGGCCTGGCAGCACTATCACCCGGTACGCCTCCTTCCGCGATACGTCTCTTCCACCTCGAAGCCGAAACCGAGGTCCAGCTCCTCCTGATGGGCGCCTTCCGGCCCTACCGCGTACGGGAACGCCGAGGTGTCGTGGTCGTGCCGGTCGGCGATCTCGGCGAGCACCTCGTGCTGGGCCGTGCTGTTGCCGTGGAACCACAGGCGCACGTTGATCTGGATCCGGCCGTTGCCGGCCTTCTCCACCCAGTTGTAACCGCACAGCGCCTGCACAGCCCGGTTGACCGTGGAGCGGGTGATCATCTTGCCGCCCTTCTGTGCGGCAATCTTGTTCAGCCCGTCGGTGATCTCCTGCTGCGTGTACTGGGTGATGCCGGTCCCCGGCACCTGTCCTCCGGCCACGAACAGGAACACGCACAGCTGGGACTTGGTGATGCTGTTCGCAACGGCCAGCTGTGCGAGGAGCTGCGTGAACCAGTTGCTGGCCAAGCTGTAGCCGGCGCCTCCGGCCATGTCGTGGACGGCCTTGGGGTCGGCTGCGTACTCGAAGTGGACCCCCTTGAGCCGACGACGGCCCCCGGGGTCGGTGGCCTGCGCCACTGTCTCTCCGAGCTGCTGGCCGAGGACGGCCAGGATGTCTCCGTACGCGGCTTCGTCCCCCGCAGCGGTAGGAGCGGGGATAGGCCGGGGCCCGCGCTGTCGACGACGAGCGGGCGGATCAGATGTCACAGGACCTCCTTGTTACTCAGGCGGTCCGAGACTATCCAAAAAATCAACGTGTGCTTGTCTTTTGACGCGGCGGCGCGCCGAAAGGTGCTCAGGAGCCGCGGCCCGTTCGACCGGCGCCTCAAAAGTACACACCACATGAAGTTATCTGGCCGACAGGAGCCGAAAGTACACGGGTGCTTGAGTTCGGTTGTCGTGATGGCGGCACATCTCAAGGGGGTTCAGGACGTCCACCCCGCCTTGGCGCCCGACCTGCCCAACTCGCTGACCTGCGACAACCTGAAGCCGCCTAGCTCGCGAAAAAAGTCAACGCCTGCTTGATTTTTCGGCGAAATGTGCTCTCCAGGTACACATTTCAGAGGCCCAAATGTGTCCTGGGGGACACATCCCCTCTCGCAAACACGCAGGTCGCAGGCCTGTAGCGGCGCCGTCCTCTTATTAAAGAGCAACCTGACCGACGGGAGGAGGCCCAACGCTCCAGCAACGACTCCCGCCGCCTTGCCACCTAGTCGGTGCCCGGATCCCAACCCCCGCCACATCAGCCGACACACCCTCACCACGGTGAACCGGCTGTCGGCATGTCCCCTTCCTCTGCTCACTGGGGACCTGAGGCCGAGGGGCCTGTTGCTACGTCACCTTCGCCGCCCGCCGCCTCAGGGTCTTGTGCCCGCACCACCGAAAGTGAGCCCCGACGGTGGGTCCGATGGCATGACCAGGGTCAGTGGCCACCTGCACCACCCACTCACACCAGCCACGCTTCCACTCTTCAAAGCGAGTACAACCCGCAGTCGCCAACGGTGCCCTGCCACCCCGGCGGGGCACCGCAAGCCCGCCAGGGCTGAGGAGCTACCGACCCTGCGCGATGGCGCGTTGCTCAAACGGCAAGAACCCCTTGGACCAATGTGCAAACGCGGGGCACGACCCGGCTGTGGAGGAGATTCCGCGTCTTCCCTCTCGACTGCACCTCAGGCCATGCCGGCCAGCAACTGTGTCCGCGGGTTGACGAGGTGACAGACCAAACGCGTAGGCGGAAGAACCGGGCTTATTGCCTAGAGCAGACAAAAACCGGCGCCCGTAATGGCGCCTGGAAGGGCCGATCTCCAGACTCCCGGTGGGATGTGGTCATCTCACACCCGCCAAAGCGCCAGAGAGGCGTACAGGGCTTCGGGATGGGTCTGGCAGGTGTTCAAAGCCGACTGGAGTCACCCGACTGGATCAATGAGACTGAGCGTTTCACTTGGCGAGTGAGCCGTCGACTTGGCGGGGCTGTGCGCTTGAGTTGGCGGGCAAGGTAGCGGGCCGACCTCTCACCTGCGGGGTCGCGGAAACCGGTACGCGAGGCCGGTGCGGCGGGCTGTGCTGGGGGCATGGAGGTATCGGTCCCTGCATCGGAGGCCGGGTCCCGGCCCGTGTGGTCGCACAGCTGCACTCTGGACGATCTCGTCGCGCCCTACAGCATCGCCCCGCGTGCCTTCGGGCGGCTGGACGGCGCAGCAGAAGGCCGAGCGGGCCCGTGAACTGGCACGCCCGGGCTGCCGCAGTCGACCGGCCTCCAGCCCCGCTGACTATGCTTCCCCCACCGGCCCGGCCAGCCGAGCTGGCCGCCACCACCCAGCGCGCCATCACCGACGACCGGCAGCGGCGCCGGAAAGCCGCCGTTACCCAACCGCCGACGCCGCCGCCCCTGCTGGGTGAGGCCCTGCGGGCCCGCAACTTGTTCCTGCTACCGGACGAGGACGACAACCAGTCCGACACCCCGGAGCCCGCATGACCGCCCCGGAGGAAGGCGGATCTGTGCCTTTCCTCCTGCCGGGTTCACCGCCGATGCGGGACACGGTGGCCGGCTGGGATCACTGGCGCGTCACCCGGCACCACTTCGTGCCGGCACCGCGGCTGAGTCTGGCCGAGTGGCGGCGGCTGAGCCCGCGCAAGAGAACGTTGCAGGACCTGCACCGTGCGCGGCCACGCACGCCAACCTTCCCCTGCTGCAGACGCCGACGAGCTCCTCGCCCCCGGCCGGCCTCCCGGGGAAGCCTCCCGGTACTTCACCGATCTCAGGGGGCGTCGGCCCGGCTGAGCTGGAACCAGGTGCAGACGCCCCCTGCCACGCGCTCAGGAGCACCTCTGGGCCCCACCGCAGTCGTCCCCCAACCCGCCGGCCCCAAGGAATCCCCACATCAACGCCACCCGATGGATCCGCTCCTACTACGACGAGCTCGACACCTGGTCCTACTTCGAACTCGACAACGAAAGCTGGGCACTGCGTCACGTCGACCTGCAAGGCCCCACCCTGCAGCCCGTCACCGCAGCCGCCCTGAGCGAGGTCCTGGACATCCGCGACCAGCGTGACCAGACGGCGATGGTCGACTACGAGCGCAAGTACGGCATCCTTGCCGAAGGCAGCCTGGACGGCTGGCAGGACACCCGGTCCGCCACCGAAATCCCAGCGGCCGAGTTCGAACGCATCTGGGCCTCAGCCCGCGAGGCCCTCGCACGTGATGGCGGATAACCCCGCACCCCACGGCCCCATCCAGGACACATCACGCTGAGCGCTTCAGTTGGCACCCGCACACTTGGTGAGCCGGGTCGGAGGAAAAGCAGGTGCCGACTCACGGGTCGGGCGGGCAGCATGCCTGCATGTCTACCGAAGTCAGCGGGATGATCGAGTGTCGGCCAGGTGCCCGCTTCTGGGGCCCCGACGACGAGGACTCCGTGTGGCACGCCGCCATCGACCTCTTTCTACTCAACAACGGCAACGCCTACGACGCCCTCGCCTGCCTCTTCGGTATCCGGAACGACTTCGGATTCCGCCCTCTGGCCGAAAGCCGCGGCTTTCCGAGCGACGCGTCCGGGGGGCTCCAGACCGAGTACGCCGCGTGCGGTGGATCTCCTGACACCCACGGCACGACATGGATCACGTGGGCCGAGCTCGCCTCCACCGACTGGCAGGAAACAGACAGTTCCGGCACGCGAAGCCGAGAATCGGTCGCCGGAGACGGAAGCGACTGGGGGCCGGTCTGGAGCGTGATGCGGACACTCAGCGAAGTCCATGGAGCGGACCATGTGCGACTCGTTGCCTGGTTCCACTGACATCGACGCCACGGCGAAGCACCGCTTTCCGGACGGGAGACAGGCGTGACCAAACGCGACGTCATACTCAACGAACTTGCCCAGGGGCTTCGCCCGATGTCGCAGGGCATCGAATGGTTCGACGCACTCGGCCCAGAGGAGCAGTCCGAGGCCCTGCTGTTTCTGCGCCACCACTGTGTCCAGGCACGCGCCGTCGCCGAGGACGGACCGGAGGGCATCCGCCGTGCCGGCCTGCGCCCGACGCACACGCCAGCGGTGCTGATCACACGTGGTCGGATCAACGATCAACTGGGGAAGATCGCCTCCCTCACTCCCCGCGACGAACGCCGAAAGGCGTTCCGACTGCTGGTCGCGATGCTCGCGATCGCCGACGAACGACGCCGCGAACGCTCCTGCTCGAACGGGTGCGGTCACTGGTGGCACAGGCTGTCCGCCGCTGACTGATCCCTCCGTCGGCATCAGCGTCCGGCCGGGCTCCCGTAACAGGCGCGTGCGTAGCCCGACGGACCGGCAGCAGCATTGAGTCACTACTGCGGCAGCTCGGCCAATTCACGTGAAGGTCACATGCATCCCGCCCTCGGTCAGGACTTCGATCACCAGGGCGACCAGGTCATACTGCTCACCCTCCGGCGCCAGGACGCGGGACAGGTGCTCGCGCGCAGTCGCAGCGTCCCGCCAGACCAAGGTCGCGGGGGCGGTGTAACCGAAGTTGCCGCGCAGACAGTCCACGAAGGCGTCCAAGCAGCCACCGAAGTAGCCGCCCGGCCCGTTGACGGCCTCGCCGAGTGCGAGGTAGAGGCCCGGTTCATCCGTGATGTGCTGGCCGTCCAGCTCGTACGCGTGTCCGGCCTGCCGGTCCTGGTGCTTGAGCCGGCAGCCCCGCTCCCGGACGAGATCGAGCCAGGCCCCACGCTGGCGCGTATCGAGCGCAGCCCAGGCGCCAGGGGCGTCCGGCGGGCCGGCAAGCCAGCGCTCCCAGACGGGCCGGGCATATCCCGGTACGGGTGCGAGGTATCCGTCGAGTTCCAGATCAATCAAGTCCGTCCCGCGGGAGGACGGCTGCCACGTACGGACTTTGGGTCGCAGCAGCCGGTCGGTGAGCGGTTCGCCCCGGTCGTCCCGTATCTCCAGCCAGACCTCCTCCAGGTCCAGCGTGCGCCGGGTGCCCGTAGCCAGTGCCCGCCGTAGCCGATCACTCGGGGCGAGCCCCCGCAGGACGAGCGGAGGTTCTACTTGCTCGTGCGGCAGGACGCGGGCGAATTCCCTACACGAGCCCAGCCACCGGTACCCGTCGTGCAATCGGACAGGAGCCCGGTGTCCCTCGGGCGGGCCCTTGTAGTCGTCCAGACCGGTGAGCACGAGGCCGTCCGTTCCCGGGTACTGTCCGAGGCTCTCCGCGTCCTCCAGCAGCCAGGCATCGAGCGTCCTGTCCTCCGGCACCAGCCACACCCGGCTGCCGACCCAGCCGCGCACCTCGGCTCCATCCGGAACCCAGCCGAACAGTTCGTACGTCCCGCGCAGGGGTTCCCGGAACAACCCCTCCGCCTCGTCGCAGACGCCCCAGACATGGCTGCTTCCTGCGTCCGTCAGCGAGTACCGTCCCTGCCCGCGTTGATACCCGTCTGCATGCACGGTGGGAATCATGCACAGACCAGGTGTCGTGGGTGAAGCTCTTTTCGTGGTCTGTGAGAGCGACTCAAGGTTGAGCGCTCGGTCTGGCGGATGGCGCCAACTGAAACGCTCCTTACCTTGTTGGCGGGTTGATTCCGGTCCTTCGTACGATCGGGAGACCCAGGGGCCTGGGTGTGGCTACGAGCGCTCATGCCGTAGGTGTGGCTTTGACTGATTGGCCGCCCAGTGCCCCGCGACGACACGGCCACTCATTGGGATGAGCGAACAGAGATCGCTTCGTAAGGACACGTCGGCGTGGTCGTCTGCAGGGACCAGTCAACCGATCGACGAGGGAGGCTCGGGTGCCCGAGCTTTGGGCGGGGACGGATGCCGGCAAGGCCGCGCATCACTGCACGGTGATCGACGCGGACGGGACGAAGGTGCTCTCGCGCCGGGTTCCCAACAATGAGGCCGAGCTCCTGGAGCTGATCGGCGATGTGCTGGCACTGGCTGAGGACTGCCCTGTGACCTGGGCCATCGATCTGAACGCTGGCGGGGGTGCTCTGCTGATAGCCCTCCTGACCAGCCATGGTCAGCGGCTGCTCTACATTCCTGGCCGAACCGTCCACCACGCTTCCCGTGGCTACCGCGGGGACGGTAAGATGGACGCGAAGGACGCCTACGTCATTGCCGACCAGGCACGGATGCGCCGGGACCTGCAGCCTCTGCAGGAGTCGGACGAGATCGCGGTGGACCTGAAGATCCTGACCGCCCGCCGCTACGACTTGGCCGCCGACCGCACTCGCGCCATCAACCGGATGCGGGCCCAGCTGCTGGAGTACTTCCCGGCACTGGAGCGAGCCTTCGACTACGCCGCGTCCAAAGCCGCACTGATCCTATTGACCGGCTACCAGACCCCGGCTGGCCTGCGCCGGGTCGGCCCGAGCCGGCTCGCGAGCTGGCTGATGAACCGCAAAGTGCGTGGCGCCCAGGCGGTGGCCGATGCGGCTGTCGCTGCAGCGCAGGCCCAGCACACCGCCGTGGCCGGGGAGAGCACGGCCGCCGCCGTGGTGAACACCCTGGCCCGATCCGTTCTGGCTCTGGACGAAGAGATCACCGCCGTGGATGCAAGGATCGCGGCCCGTTTCCGAGAGCACCGGGATGCCGAGGTGATCCTCAGCATGCCTGGCATGGGCCCGTTGCTGGGGGCGGAGTTCATCGCCTGCACCGGCGGGGACATGGACGCCTTCGGGACCGCGGGCCGACTCGCCGGCGTCGCCGGTCTGGCACCTGTCCCACGGGACTCAGGCGCTCAGGCCGGATCAGCGGCAACATGCGCCGGCCACACCGCTACCACCGCCGGCTCCTGCGCGTCTTCTACCTCTCCGCCCAGATCGCGGCCCGCTTCTGCCCCACCTCGAAGGCCTTCTACGACCGCAAACGGGCCGAGGGCAAGAGCCACAAACAGGCGATCCTCGCCCTCGCCCGCCGCCGCCTCGACGTCCTATGGGCCCTCATACGCGATCAGCGAACGTTCGAGACTCAGCCTCCCCTGCGGGGTCTCACCGCGGCCTGAGCCTCAGACTGTGAAGAGCGGCTCGTAGCGGTGTCCCTCCGGCGTGAAGATCAAAACGAAGTCTTCCCCCAGCCGAATGGCTACCTCCCTCAAACGAGCCAGGACCTCGGCTTGGCCCGGAAGATCGAGGCCAAGGGCTGCGGCAGCACGGTTTCTCCGGGCCACGAGGTCCGGCATGTCCTCCAGATACTCGGCCTCAAGCTCGCGACTCTCCTCGCCTGTGAACGCCTGGCAGTCGCGCCACCACGGGACGACCAGCAGAAGCCGCACCAGCTCGTGCAGGCCGATGGCGATCAGCGCCGCACCTCCTTCGGAGTCGGCGTAGAGGATGGGACGTTCCTCGCCGCCTTCACCGCAGAAGAAGTACGTGCCGCCAGCACCGTCGCCGGCGAACCCCTCAAGCGCGGCGCCCGAGGCGAGGTGCACCTCCTCGACATGATCGCCTCGGTCCAGATCGAAGTCACCGGGCCAAGCGAGAAAACGGGCAGCTTCTTCCTTCTCATGGATGGCAGCGATCAACGATTCCATGGGCCGCAGCCTACGGCTCGCTGCTTGACAACCATCATTGGGAATCAGTCACATCAATGCGACTGCCGGACGGCTTCGGATCGGGACGTTCCCCTGCAGGGACGGGGTCGAGGTCCTCCAGGTACGGACCGGGGGCGAGCGGGCAGCCAAAGAGCTGACCCCGAGCCCCGTAAACGGCACTGCCCGGGCCAGCCGACGTATGTTTGCGGGTGCCGCGAGGTCCCGTCCAAGTGCGCAGGCGGGTCGTGCTGCCCCGTAGGGGCATGTCACGCCGTAGTTGCCTGAGCGAACAGGAGACCTTCGCCGTCGGGTGTGCACGGGACGCGGAACTGCCGTCGGCTGAAACCGAGGAAGGCAAGCCAGACGTCTTCCGTGACCATCTCGGCAAGCGGCCGGGATCGGAGTTCGCCCTCGAGCACTCCCACGGCTTCATCGATCGGCGGTCCCCGCCTCACGCTCCCCTCCTCCCCCCACGCAGCCAGGCATCCCACCGCTTATGCCGGAGTGGACGAGGACCAGGGTGTGCACCCTGGTCAGAGTCCATACGGGTAGAGAGCGATCTTCTCGCGCTCGATGAAGAGCTCGACCCAAGTGCCGGCAACGCCGTCGGGCAACGGTTCAGCAAGGTCAAGCAGGATATGCGCGTCATCGAAGTCCAGCACGGCAGCGCCGTCCGTGGTGAGGTTCAGCCGTCCGCGCAGGAAAACGCAGTGCCCGCCAGGTCGGGCTCCCGGTCCGGAGTCGGCAGCCGAGTTTCGCATTCTGCCCCCAGACGATGTCCTCGTCGACCGTCCATTCGACGTGGTACTGGCCCGGCTCCGCGGCTTGGTCACCACACCAGCGGACCGCAGTCCCTCCAAAAGGGGTCCGGACCCTGGGCCAGCCAGGGACTCCAAGGAAACTTTGCGACCTTCACCAGTTCGATCAGCATCACTCGAGCATGGAGCACCCGAGGTACCAGGACGAGACGCGTGCGGCGGAACCGGTCGTCCCTCGTGCTGGACCCGCCCTCCGGGGTGCGAGCCATCGGGCCAGACCGAGGGCATTCCAGGACAACTAGCCGCATCTGCGGCAACATCCGTCCGGCGTGCCTCTTCGCCTTCCCTCTTGGAGGTTAGTAAGGTACCCACATGACCGCTCCATACGATCCGGAAGTCAGGGAAAAGGTAGTCGCGAAGCTGCCCGCGTCCCTGCGGCAGGAACTCAAGGTCCGCGCAGCCCAGTTGGGCGTGGACATCCAGGACGCCGTCACCGACGGCATCCACGCCTGGCGTGCCGACGCCTCCGGGGCGACCCCCGTGGACACCTCCGGCGCCTCCTCCTTCTCCACCTACCTCCCCACCGGTCTCTACGGGGACTTCAAGGAGGACTGCCGGGTGCGGGAGGTCCCGTACAACCAGGGCGTCGCCCAGTCCATCCGGCTGTGGCTCGACACCCATCCCTCCCCCGCCGGCCGACGCCGCCCGGCCAGCGAGGGCGCCCGCCGGATCGTGGTCTGCAACCAGAAGGGCGGCGTCGGCAAGAGCGCCATCAGCAACGGGCTCTCCCAGGCCCTGGCCGAGACCGGCGCCCGCGTCTGCGTCATCGACTTCGACCCCCAGGGCCACCTGACCCGCCACCTCGGCGCGGAGATGCTGGGCATCAAGGAGCCGAGCCTGGCCAAGCACATGCTCGGCGAGATCGAAGGCCGGGTCCGGGACCTGCTGGTCCCCATCGAGCACGGGGCGTTCGCCGGCAGGCTCTTCCTCCTGCCCTCCTGCAAGGACGCCTTCCTCCTGGACGCCCGGCTGGCCACCACCCGCCACGTCCGCACCAAGGAGACTGCCCTCGAGAAGGCCCTGGAAGAACTGGAGAAGGACTTCGACTACATCGTCGTCGACTGCCCTCCCAGCCTCGGCTACACCATGGACACCGCCCTCTACTACGCGCGCACCCGCGAGGGCGAGGCACCGAAGACCTCCGGCATCCTCGTCCCCGTCCAGGCCGAGGACACCTCCGCCGACGCGTACGACATGCTGAGCGAACAGCTCGAGGACCTGGTCGACGACCTGGACATCGAGATCGCCCAGCTGGGCTTCGTCGTCAACCTCTACGACAGCCGCAAGGGCTTCGTGGTGACCTCCTCCCTCAACAGCTGGAAGGAGTTCGGCGACCCGCCGGTCATCGCCGTCATCTCGGACCTGAAGGAGCAGCGCGAAGCGGTACGCATGAAGCTGCCCCTGCTGCACTACGCCCCCGACTGCGAGCAGTCCGAGGCCATGCGCGACATCGCCCGGAGGATCGCGGCATGAGCAAGAGCGACCTCCTCGGCACCGGGTCCTCCTTCAGCAATGCCCGTCGCACCAGCGGCCGCAGCGAGCGGGGCCGTGCGAAAGCCATCGCCCAGGGCGACCTGCCGACGTACGAACTGATCCGTATCCCCCTGGACCAGGTCTCGCCCACCCCCCTCAACCCGCGCCGCAACTTCGGCACGGACGAGGACATGACCCGCTTCGGCGAGGAACTGCGCCAGGCCCAGCTCTCGGCGTGTGTCACGGTCAGCCGCAGCGCCTACCTCGCACTGTGGCCCGACCACGAGTCCCGGATCGGCTCGGCAGACTACGTCCTCATCAACGGCGAGCGCCGTTTCCGCAGCGCGCTGCACGTCGGGCTGGAGGCGCTGGACTTCGTCGTACGCGACGACCTGGCCGGCTCCCGCACCGACTTCATCGACCACCTCCTCGCCGAGAACCTCGAGCGCGAGGACTTCGACGTGATCGAGCGCGCCCGCGGCGTGCAGCAGCTCGTCGACACCTGCGCGGAACAGGGCCGGGAGCACGGGGCGAAGTCCCGGGCTGCGGAGCGGCTGGGTAAGTCGCCGTCGTGGGTCACCAACCAGCTGGTGCTGCTGGAGCTCCCGGAGGAGATCCAGTCCATGCTCAGCTCGGGAGACCTGCCCGAGCGCGACGGGCGCCTCCTGGCGCGCGCGGCCAAGGACCGGCCGGGCGTCGGCGCCGCGGAGCTGCTGGCCTTCCTCAAGGACAGCAAGGAGCAAGAAGCCCAGCTGAAGGCGGCGCAGCGCGAGATACTGCGCAGCGCGGAGCAGGCCGTGCGGGTGTCGGCACCTGCACCGGCACCGGTGCCAGTGCCAGTGCAGGCCGAGGCGAGCCCGGCAGGGGAAGCGGCAGAGCCTGCGGAACAGGAACCCCAACCGGCCCGATTTTTGTCCGCGGACAAAAGTCGGGAGGCTTCGAGCCCGGTGATGCCCATCGTTGAAGCCCCGAACCCGGTGGCTGAGCCGGAGGCCAGCCCGATCCCCGCTCCTGCGCCGATGGCGCCGACGGTCACCGCTGCGCCGGTCCGCGAAGAGCCCGCTGCGGCGGAGCCCGTGGAGGAGCGCGAGCCCGAAGGGGCCATCCCCCCTCAAGCCAGGGCAACGGACATGGCTTCCGTTCCGTGGCAGGACCCGAAGGCCATGTACACAGCAATCTGGGCGAACATGTCGGCCAAGCACCGGGCCGAGCTGACGATGCTCCTGATCGAGAACAACAACCAGCGGAAGTAGCCGCCGCTGTCCCATCTCGAGGGCCCCACCGCACGCGGTGGGGCCCAGACTTTTGTCCGCGGACAAAAGTCTGGAGCCGGAAGGCCGAGGCGATCCGAGCGAAGTGCTATGCGTACGGACCGCCGCGGAAGTACATGCTGCCGTGGTGGCGCGGGCGGTCGCCGCGTTCGTGGGCTGCGTCGGAACGGTCGGCGGGGGCCGACAGCCCGGCGAGAGTACGGAGGGTCGCGAGGCCGGCCAGCACCTCGTCACGGCGTGACGAGGACTTCATCCAGGCCGGCAGCCGGGCGAACATGGCCATCGTCGGGGAGGCGTGACGCTCGCGCAGCCGAGCACCCACGTAGGCGGCTAGGGCATCGACGTGCTCCTCGTCGTAGGCCCACAGAATCCGCCCGGCACAGCGGGTCTGAAGCCAGAGCGGCCGCCTGAAGAAGGGGTCCTCGGTGCCGCCGGGGACCGCGCCCACCAGACCGGCACCCCGCTGCTCGGCCGTCCAGTCGGCAACTGCACCGCATCCGGCGCAGGTGAGACGGCGTGGCTGGAAGAGCAGCTGGCTGAAGTACTTCGGTGCAGAGAGGCCGGGCCGAGGCACGACGACCGCCCGGCCCCCGCACCGCGGGCAGACCACGAGCACCCGCCCGGTGAACCGGACGAGCCACGTGCCGTGGTCGTGGTGGCGGATCGGTGCGGGGGGCGCGGTCTCGGAGCTCACGACGGACACTCTGCCAGGGCTGCACTGGCACCCGCGACCGGGATTTGACGGCATCAGCGGGACCCGGTTGCCAATGACCGTCGACACGTCCAAACGGGACGGCGACAGCAAGCACCCTCGAGGACCCGCACCTGCCCCGGGCCTGGCCGTCGAGCCAACGCAGTCGACGTGGGCAACCACAGCGAACTCAGCGTCCTTGCCTGCCCCGCCGACCCCGGGCACCCGCACCGCTGGAGCATTCAGCAGGGACCGTGGAAGCCCCCGACTTTTGTCCGCGGACAAAAGTCGGGGGCTTCCACGGCGGAGCGCCTCCTCAACCTCGATCCGCGAGATAGGGGTAAGGGATGCCCCAGAGAGCGTCGTACTTGCCAAGGCCTGCCCGGAGTTCGCGGGCGCTCCGAGGGGTCATGCCAACAGCACGCCGTCGAGGAGAGCGCGCCCTTCCAGGGGGTTTCCACAGCAGTACCAGTGCACGCTGCCCCACTCGCATTCATGCCACTGCCGACGCTCGGGGCTGCGCACGTACTGCTTCCACCGGTCCAGGGCGAGGACGATGTCTCCTGGCTCCAGGTAGTTCCGGGTGCCTTCGAGGCGGGCGATCTCTGCCACTGCGCGCGCGGAGAGAACGTCGATGCCCAGCCTCGCAGCCTCTGTCCGACGCTGCCGGGGTGTCCCCGCCGCCTACGCGGCATGGACCTTTCGGATCGTCGTCATGCAGCCCATGCTGCCACGAGCTTGAACGGCAGGGGCAGACTTTTGTCCGCGGACAAAAGTCGGGAGCCCGCGTCCCCGTCGGCCGGCCTGGTGGAGGCTCCTGCTCCGGCAGCTGAGCTGCAGCTCGTCGGTGCTGAACAGGCCCCGCTGGCCCTCTTCGGTGCCTGGACGGGCGCCCCCGCCGGTGCGGATGAGCGGTCATGCGGAGGCATACGATGAGGAGGCTGACCCCGAGGGTGTCATCCCGACGCAGGGCAACGGAGTGGATCGCTCCCGACTTCCGTCACATGGCAGGACCCGCAGGCCGTGTACGGCGCGGTCCGGCAGCACATGACGGCCAAGGCCGCGTGCAGCTGACAATTCTCCTCATCCAGATCAACGGGCGGAACGACGGCACACACACCCCTGTGCTGACTTCAGGCCGCATCGCCGTTCCATCGGCGATGGAGCCGGACTTTTGTCCGCGGACAAAAGTCCGGCCCCGACACAGCTGTCTTCGACAGGGCCCCCTCATTGCCCGGATGCGGTCTTCGATGCCTCAGCCAGGCGCACGAAAGGGGTTCCAGGTCTGGATCCCGATGGCTCAGCCCCACCAGAACTCCCAGACGGGAGCGTCGATGAGTCGTTGTGCGTACGCGGCCAGCGTGTACGGCCTGCGGCCCTGCCAGATGTTGTCCGGGCAGAAGGCGAAGTGCTCGGCGGCGACCAGGAGAGCGTCGTGCTCGTCTGCCGGGGGCGCGGCGACGCTGAGGTGCAGCGTGGAGAACCCGACCGCGACGACGCGGGCTCCGAACCGGCGTTCCCAGTCACGGACGACCGCGGAAAGTTTCGCGGTGTCGTTCTCGTAGTTGCAGGGTCCGCTCCAACCCGAGACCGCAAGCGCCTCCGCACCGGACGCCGCAGGGAACAGCCCCAGACGTGTCTGCGGGCGGCCGGCGAGGAACGCCTGCGCGAACTCGGCGGCGAGCTGGTCGGGATTCGTTGCGACCTCTCGGCTGGGCGCGAGGCCAGGCCAGGTATGTCCGAAGGGGGCGGTGACGGCGAGGCGGCGGTCGGTGTCGAGCATGTCGTCGTCTTCGTCGACAGCCGTGTAGGTCGCCCACCACTGTGCGAGGAGACCGGAAGGGTCATGGTTTGCCGGGGAGGACATCTGCTCAGGGAAGACTTCTCCGGACCCCCATGGACGGAATTCGGCATCGTTCGGATCCAGCGCGTCGAGCAGCAACGGCCACAGGCCGGAGCGCGTGTGCTCGGCATACATCCGCCACCACAGCTCGGCCGTGGCCGGCCCGTCACTGAGCCACAATGCCTGCACGTCTCCGTCGCCTTCGTCGGACATGACCATCCGACCCGCCGGAAGCAGGCCCTCACTCAAGGTCAACGGGGATGCAGAGAGCATGGTGCGGATGCTGGCGCTACGGCCGCGGTGCCTCACTGGGAGGCCTCGGCCACTCGATCGCGGAACTGCTGGAACGCGTGCCAGCCTGCCGTCTGCCCCGGAGTGATCAGGTCTCCTCCGGCACAGTCGAGCGCTTTGCATTGCAGAGCTTGGGCAAGACGGAGGACAGGCGTCAGCACGTCGTCACCGGAACCCCGAATGTGGAGCATGAGGGAGTCAACCGGGTCTTCCGAGCCGATGTTGAGCTCGATGGACCAAGTGAGGCCATGGAGTTCGCCCCACTCGGAGTCCGACAGATCAACTTCAGGAAGGGCCTGAGGGACAGCCGCGAGTATCTCGTGGCGCCGACCGAGTGGGCCGGGGGTGTAGTCGGCGGGGACCTCCCGCAACGAGGTGACGCCGTCGGGCAGGCGGAGGAGAAGCACGTC
The DNA here is from genome assembly GCF_040704625.1 of Streptomyces sp. NPDC046866. NCBI lineage: Bacteria > Bacillati > Actinomycetota > Actinomycetes > Kitasatosporales > Streptomycetaceae > Streptomyces > Streptomyces sp. NPDC046866. Next base: position 44,633 of record NZ_JBEYXN010000023.1, on the reverse strand, counting down.
CCAGCTCATTCAGGGCCTTCCGGATAAGAGTCGCGTAGTGGTTGCATGGGGCAGAACAGGCTGAGCTGATCTCCGGGCGCCTGCGGCAGGAACACCTTCCGCAGGCGGCGGACGTTCGCACGCCAGGGGGCGCCATCCGCTTCCGCCCAAAGATCCATCAGCTCGGACGGCTCGGTCATGACCCGGTCGAGGGCCTGCAGCGCGAGATCGCGCAAGCCGGTGAGATCGGGAAGAGGCTCTTCCGGCCCATAGACCGGATGGGCAGGCTCACCGCCAGGGGACTGCGCGGCGACAAGGGCAGCCGCAGCCACGGCATGATCAGACTCGGGCGCTTCCAGGTAGCCCGCGGTGCCGATCACACGTAGGAGAGCCCCGCGGACGATGCCCTCCCGTTCATCTGCCGCTGCCTCATCGAGGTCCCCGCTGAAGTCCGCTGCGGTGTCGTTGTCGAAGGGGCCGGTGCCCCACGTGCCCATAGTCTCTCCAGATCGACCTTGGTCTTGACCCGGGCATCCTGGCAGAGACCACTGACAGAAGCTGTCGGGTACAGGACATACCGGCGAGCGCCTCACTGAGGATCGGGTGCATGGCGCACGGTTTCCGGGACGCCCTTCATCTCTCGCCCTGCAGCATCTGTCGCCCAAATGCCGAGAAGGGGGAACCGCTCTACTTGTCCTGGCATCCGTCTCGAAGGGGCGCCTGGCTCCGGCGACACGGTGGACACGGCGGGCCATCAGCAGGGAGCTGCGGCGGCTCCGGTCCCATGGGGAGAGGAGAGCGACACCGTCCGGTTTACTCTCGCCACCCTCGTAGCCGTGTGCGACGGAAAAAACCAGCACCTGTCATCCGGACTGGTCGAGCTAAGCCAGAGGGACCGGCCGTGTCGACACCGTGGCTCTCATGTCGGCTCTGCTCAGTGGAGAGCGAGAGCGTATGAAGGCGGATCCGCACCGACTGGGCGCCTGGCCGCCTCGCATCGCCGTGAAGGCCGCCAACCCATACGTCGAGTCTCAAGTCTTGCGCTGTCCGTCCTCCCCGATCTCGTCATGGAAGACGGCAGGCCGACCAGTCCCCCCTCCCGGTGCTGAACTTTTGTCCGCGGACAAAAGTTCAGCACCATCCGGCGCACGCGGGATCGTGCTCCCAGGTGCCGCACGACGATGCTCCGGAAGGCGCGTTCCGCGTGAACAGCCGCGTAACAACTTCAAAGGCAGCCCGCTCTACCCCGCGCGATGCGAGCAATGTCGCCTACAGCGCCCGCGGACTGCAGACGCCCATCGGCTAGCTGTATTGCCCTGTGAGGTTGGGGACGCGGCTGGCGGGGGTTTGCCTGCGAGCGCGGTGGGTCCGCGGGCGGAGTTGGGGCCGGTCTGGCAGGTCCGCAGAGATGCCGAGCTGCTCGACCGGCCGCGCCAGCGGGCCGTGAGTGCGGGAGCGAAGTACAAGCTGGTCTTCGTCGACCGGCTCCCGGCCATGCTGGTCCACCTCCGCCACGGCGTGACACACGACGTCCTGGCCTGCTGGTTTCAAGTCGACCGCGCCACCATCACCCGGGCAGTCGGCGAGGTCAGGCCCTTGCTCGCCTACCGCGGCTGCCGGATCGAGAACGGCCTCAGGCTCCGAACCCTTGCCGATGTCATCGCCCATCTCGGCGCCACCGGTCGGACCGCACTCATGCGAGGCGGCAGGCCGCATGGCGCCAGTTGTTGGCGCCGAGGGCTCCGGAACGGTCGGCCAGCACGTACAGGTGCCGGTCGAAGTCCCGGCCGAGGCCGATGATGCCGGTCTCGTCGTTCACGGTGGAGTCGCCGCCGGCGGGGTCGGTCGCCGGCTGACGCTCGCCAAGCTCCTCGCGCAGTACTGCTCCCCGCACCCGCGGGGATGATCCCCCGTGGTGGCCGGCCCTGTACGGCATCGCGGCCTGCTTCCCGCACCAGCGGGGAGGCCCCCGGGTACCGCCTGCCATGTTGTGGAAAACAAAGTCGCTCCCTGCACCCGCGGGGATGAGCCTATCGGGCACCTGGTCCGCTGCGAGGCCGGGAACCGCCCCCCGGGGGCCCGTCTTGCGGTCTTTAGCCAACCCGTCATCGATCTGCTCCCCGCACCTTGGGGGGGCGATCCGCACTCGTCTATCCCAGCGCCTATGGTCGAGCTGTGCCAGGTGAGGTGGTGGGGCCGCAGGGCACCTCTAGTGGGGGAGGTGTATCGACGGCCATCGGTGATCTCGATTCGAGGCCATGCTGTGGGCGCTGAGGGCACGGCGCGTTCTTCAGTCTATGACTCGCGTGGGCGGCGGGCGTTGGCAAGCTCCGGGCCTGTGTAGTGCCGGGCTTCGACCCACTCGTCTGACCTCAGCCCTGTGACGGTGGCCTGCGCTATTGCCCTACAGGAGGGAAGGTGCGGGGGTAGTCTGCGTCGTGGCGGACGGTTCGCCGCGCCGCCTCACTGCTGGTCCCCGCCTGGCGGGGATGACCCCTGTGCGTGCTGGCTCTGCCGTCGTTCAGCACCTTGCTCCCCGCACTAGCGGGGATGGTTTCAACCTGCAGTCTGCAGAACCTCCAACTGTGCCTGTTGGCTCTATCGAAATCACCAACAACCCCTTTAAGAGGAAAGGGGGTTGATCATCACTTGTGCGGTACGGTCCTCTGCGACGGCGTCACGCGGTGGCCTCGGGCGTCAGCGGACCTGCACATGTGTGCAGGCCAAGCCCGCCCTTGCCCTGATGAAGCTCCGGGCGGGCTCGACCACGAACCACAGAGGGGATCTGCGGATGTCTCACAGGTTACTTGCACTGAACTCACGTGTTGCCGACGGGCAGCAGCCGTATGGATGGCTGTTGCCCGTTGTTGTTGCAGTTCTGATGGGGGGCGCGGGATCACAGTTGCCGGTTGATGCTTGGATCCGTGTCGCTGCCCTCGTTGTCCTGCTGGTGGTCATCGTGCGCGCGTCACTCACACGGGTGAATCCGGCGTAATGGCGAACAGGGCATCAGTAGCGCCCTGATCATGAACGGGCTCCCCTCCGCCCAGACGGGCGACTGCAGGGGAGTCCGCTTTCCGGCTCCGCGTGTCTGTGGCCGAGGCGGTGGGAACCGCGGTCCTGGGGGGATCGAGATGGAGAAGGACGCAGCCCATTGGGGCGCTGCGCTGACGCGGGCAGCGCGCTCGGTGTGGGCCAAGCACGAAGCGAAGGACATGAAGTGGCTGCCCTTGTGGCGGCACATGGCCGACTCCGCCGCCATGGCGGAGCGGCTGTGGGAGGAGTGGACCCCGCTCAACGTGCGCAGGCTGGTCGCCGAGAGCCTTCCTGGCGGAGATGATGACGCCAAGCGGCTCGTCGTGTGGCTCGCCGCCGTCCATGACGTGGGAAAGGCCACGCCGGCCTTCGCCTGCCAGGTTGACTCCCTGGCGCACAACATGCGGGACGCGGGACTGGACATGCCGACCGCCAAGCAGTTGGGCGACGACCGCAAGCGGGCTCCTCACGGCATGGCAGGGCAGGTCATTCTTGAGGGGTGGCTTGAGCGGCACGGATGGTCTCCCCGGGCATCGATGGCCTTTGCCGTTGCCGTCGGAGGGCACCATGGTCTGCTCCCCGGGCACGAGCACTTCCACGCCCTCCAGCAGCACACCGAGCTCCTGCGGACACCTGGTCCAAGTGAACAGCGCTGGCACGACGTGCAGACGGAGCTCTTAGACGCCTGCGCTGAGGCCTACGGCGTGAGCGAAAGGCTGCCGGCCTGGCAGTCGACCAAGCTTCCCCAACCCGTCCAAGTGGCTGTCTCAGCCTTGGTGATCCTCGCGGACTGGATCGCCAGCAACTCTGATCTCTTCCTCCTTTACCCGGAGGAGCATCCCCGCGACGACGCCGAGCGCATCGAAGCAGCGTGGCGCGGCATTCAGCTTCCGCCTCCGTGGTCCCCGCAGGCCGTCGTCGAAAGCGCGGAAGCCGTCTTCGCCTCGCGGTTCGCGCTGTCCCGGATCCGCCCCCTGCAGGCGGAAGCCGTTCGGCTCGCGCGGGAGATCGAAACACCCGGGCTGTTGATCATTGAAGCACCGATGGGGGAGGGGAAGACCGAGGCTGCGTTCGCCGCGGCAGAGATTCTCGCTTCCCGCACGCGAGCGGGCGGATGCTTCGTCGCACTGCCCACGCGCGCCACTGCCAACGCGATGTACGGCCGGCTGCGCAACTGGCTCTCCAACCTCCCGGGCGACGAAGTACGCACGGTCTCCCTCGCGCATGCCAAGGCCTTCCTCAACGATGACTTCGCCAAGGACCTGCGCGTCGGCTCCCGGCCGATCGCCGCTGTGGACCTCGACGGGGTCACCGACTCCGTGTGGTCCGCCCGCCGTGACCAGTACGCTGCCGCGTCCGAGCTGGTCGCACACCAGTGGCTGCGCGGGAAGAAGAAGGGCATGCTGGCGAATTTCGTCGTCGGCACCATTGACCAGCTGCTCTTTGCAGGGCTCAAGAGCAGACATCTCGCACTGCGACACTTGGCCTTGGCAGGCAAGGTCGTCGTGATCGACGAGGTGCACGCTTACGACGCCTACATGAGCGAGTACCTGGAACGCGTCCTGTCCTGGCTTGGCCAGTACAAGGTGCCGGTGGTGATGCTGTCCGCAACCTTGCCGGCCGCCCGCCGCCAGGCCCTGGCCATGGCCTACTCCAAGACGGCGGACGGGCACGGGGCGCTGGTGTCTGCCACCGCCTATCCGCTGCTCAGCATAGTCTCAGAGGGGCGGCAGGCGGTTATCAGTACGCCGCCTGCCGCTATCGACCGGCACAGCACGATTACCGTGGAGCGGCTGGACGACGGACTGGGAGCCTTGGCGGACCGTCTGGAGAGCGAGCTCGCCGGTGGCGGCTGCGCGCTGGTGATCCGTAACACCGTCGACCGCGTCCTGCAAGCCGCCGAGGTTCTCCGTGAACGCTTCGGGCGGGAGTCGGTGACGGTTGCCCACTCGAGGTTCATCGACCTGGACCGGGCACGCAAGGACGACGAACTCGTTGACACGTTCGGCCCCCATGGAAAGCGGCCGGAGGGCCTCCACATTGTCGTCGCCAGCCAGGTGGCAGAGCAGTCGCTCGACATCGACTTCGATCTCCTGGTGACCGACCTCGCCCCGGTCGACCTGGTTCTGCAGCGCATGGGCCGACTGCACCGGCACCAGCGCGGGGAGGGCCAGTGCGAGCGTCCGAAGCGGCTGCGAGCCCCGAGATGTCTGATCACCGGAGTCGATTGGCAGGCCGAACCGCCCTGTCCTGCAGGCGGGTCGGCTGCCGTCTACGGGAGTCACGCCCTCATGCGCTCCCTCGCAGTCCTGCGGCCGCACCTCAATGGCACCCCCGTGGACCTCCCGGCCCAGATCAGTGCCCTCGTACAGAGTGCCTACGGCGACACCACACCCGCCGTGCCCGAAGCCTGGGCCGAGGTCATGGAAAGTGCCCGAGCTGAACACGACCAGGCCATGGCCAAGCAGCGCAGGCAGGCGCAGACCTTCCTCCTCGACGAGGTGCGCAGGCCAGGGCGGTCGCTGATCGGATGGATCGACGCGGGCGTCGGTGACGCCGACGACACACGGGCAGGCCGGGCGCAGGTCAGGGATGGTGAGGAATCCCTGGAAGTCCTCGTCATCCAGCGCCGCAGCGACGGCACCTACGCAACCCTGCCCTGGCTGGACCGGGGCATGGGTGGGCTCGAGCTTCCCGAAGATGCGGTCCCGACACCCCGGGCCGCCCGTGCCGCCGTGGCCAGCGCACTGCGCCTCCCGTACCACTTCGTCAAACCATGGCTCATCGACCGCGTGATCGACGAGCTGGAGCAGTTCTGCCCCGACGCATGGCAGGCCAAGGAGAGCCACCTGCTGGCCGGGGAACTGTTCCTCGTGCTCGACGAGGATTGTCAGACCCACCTGGCAGGCTTCGACCTTCGGTACAGCGAGTCCGACGGCCTGGAGGTCACCCCGGCCGGCGCCAAGGATGTGAAGTTGGTGAAAAGCGTGCCAGGTTTTGATCTCGTCTCGCGCCCATGGCTGCCCGTCCAGTTATGCGACGGGTCAACGACGGAACTCTCCTTGAAGGAAGTGTTCGCCCGCGCGACAGAGATCCGGCGGCTCGTGGGCGACGTGCCCACCCAGGAATTAGCCTTGATGCGCCTGCTGCTGGCCATCCTTCACGACGCGGTCGACGGCCCCGAGGACATTGACGCCTGGCAGGACCTGAGCGAGAGCCCGCACCCGTTGTCCCAAGTCGGCCCCTACCTCGACCGGCACCGAGAACGCTTCGACCTGCTCCACCCGACCCAGCCCTTCTTCCAAGTGGCGGACTTGCGGACGCAGAAGAACGAGGTCGCATCCCTCAACCGCATAGTTGCCGACGTACCGAACGGCGACCCCTTCTTCACGATGCGCCGGCGAGGCGTCGATCGCCTGTCCTTCGCCGAAGCGGCCCGCTGGCTCGTCCACGCCCAGGCCTTCGACACCTCAGGAATCAAGTCCGGCGCCGTGGGCGACCCCAGGGTCAAGGGCGGCAAGGGATATCCCCAGGGCGTCGCCTGGGCCGGGAACATCGGCGGCGTGTTCGCCGAAGGAGACAACCTTCAGCAGACCCTTCTCCTCAACCTCGTCGCTGCCGATTCGCCCGCCATCACCACGGACAACGACGACCGGCCTGCCTGGCGCCGCGAGCAGTGCGGCCCCGACGTACAGAGCGACCTGCCCCTCAGGCCCACCGGTCCCCGCGACCTGTACACCTGGCAGTCGCGCCGTATCCGCCTCCACCACGACGGCCAGGCCGTGTCCGGAGTCGTCCTCTCCTACGGGGACCCCCTCCCAGCCGCGGACGCCCACCGGCGCGAGCCGATGAGCAGCTGGCGCCGCAGTGCCCCCCAAGAGAAGAAACTCGGCCGCTCGCCGGTCTACATGCCCCGCCAGCACGACCCGGCACGTGCTGCCTGGCGCAACCTCGCTTCCCTGCTCGTATCAGCGGCCGATGGATTGCCGAGCGCAAGCTCCGAAGCCCCCGCCCACCTGCGAGCCGGAGTACTCAAATGGATCTCTGAGCTCACGCGCGAGGGCCTGCTGCCGAAAGACCTTCTCATTCGCCCCCGCCTCATCAGCGCCGTGTACGGCACGCAGCAATCGGTCATCGACGAAGTCGTCGACGACAGCATCGCCATGTCGGTCGTCCTGCTGCACGAGACCGACCAACGCTACGCCCGCGAAGCCATCGCGGCGGTCGAGGACAGCAGCAAGGCCGTCAACGCCCTCGGGGACCTTGCGGCTGATCTGGCCGTAGCCACTCGGCGGCCGCCCGAAGCACCGCGCGATACCGCACGCGACCTGGGATTCGGCCTGCTCGACGGCCCGTACCGCGAGTGGCTGGCCGCACTGGGCAGCGGCGACGACGCGCCCGCCGCCCGCGCAACCTGGCAAGCGAGCACGTACCGCATCATCCGCGACGCGGCAGCAGGACTCCTCTCCGAGGCCAATGACGCCGACTGGTTGGACAACGCCGCCTCCGAGCGCATCTTCCACGCCAGGCTTCACAAGGCGCTTCCCCTGCGACCCACCCCGCACACCGGCCCACCCCCTGCCGGAGACGACCGCAATCAAAGCAAGGAGGCAGCCCGATGACGCAAGCCGCGCCGCAGATCCCGGCGCCCGCCCCGCCCCCCGAAGACAAGACGGGCCAGACGTCCGACACCGGCGTGACGAAGAAACGGGAGGTGCCACCCGTGCGACAGGCGGTCTCCCAACGGATCCGAACCCTGCAGCACGACTACCGCAATGACAGCTCCCAGGCCGTCCAGACCCTGGCGCGCCTCCGCCGGGGCATCGGCCGCCAGGCCACCGAGATGCCGGACCTGTGGGGACTGGTGGGGATGGAACAGTTCTACGCCGCCCAGCCCCCCGGACGCCGCCCGAGCCAAGCCGAGGTACTGCGTGCCGAACGCGCCACGCATGTCGCCGTCACGCTGTGGGCCCTGCACCAGCAGTCCAACCGGACTAAGCGGATGCACGTGGAAGACGGCGCATCCCTGGGCACTGCCGTACGCCGGCTGATGTCGGGCACCGACTCCGACGAGCCGATCCGCAAGCGCCTGTTACGCGCCGGAACGGCGACGACCTTCGACGTGCTCGCGCAGCGGCTCCGCGAACTGGTCGTGCTTCTGCGCACGTCCGAGATCCCCCTCGACTACGGCCTTCTCGCCGAGCACCTGGAGCAGTGGCAACGGCCCGGCGGAGCCCCTCAGGTCCGCCAGGCATGGGGACGCAGCTTCCACGCGTACCGCATTCCGAATGCCGATCCAGAGCAGAGCGCCTCCCAGTCCCCGCCCGACGCCGACGACACCGCGACGCACGAAACGAAGGACCAGACATGAGCCGCCGCACCATCCTCGATGTCCACATCCTGCAGACCGTCCCCCCGAGCAACATCAACCGAGATGACACAGGTGCTCCGAAGAGCGCCGTTTTCGGAGGGGTGCGCCGTTCCAGGGTCTCGAGCCAGGCCTGGAAGAAGGCCACGCGCACAGCCTTTGAGGAACTCCTGGACCCCGCCGAGCTCGGAGTGCGGACCAAGAAGGTCGTCGAAGCCCTCACCGAGAGGATCACCGCGCGTGAGGAGTCGTTGACCACTGGGCAGGTGTGGCCGATGGCGGCCGAGATCGTCCAGGTGGCCACCGGCGCCAAGATCGAGACGCCCACGCGCAAGACCACGTCCAAGGCCGCCAAGGGAGAGGACGCCGAGGAGACCGCCGACCCGCAAGCCCCGCAATCCTCGTACCTGCTCTTCCTCAGCGCCCGGCAGCTCGACGCCCTCGCCGACTTGGCCATCGAAGGCCTCGGCAAGAAGGCAGAGCCGAAGGTGTTCCTGAAGGATGCCCAGGTCAAGGCGCGTGCCAAGAAGGCGGCGGCCAGCCGGCACTCCGTCGACATCGCGCTCTTCGGCAGGATGGTCGCCGACAACACCGATATCAACGTCGAGGCCGCCGCCCAGGTCGCCCATGCCCTGAGCGTGCACGCCGTAGACCTCGAAACGGACTACTTCACCGCCGTCGACGACCAGAACACCAACGCGGAACCGGGCGCCGGAATGATCGGCACTGTCGACTTCAACTCGGCCACCCTTTACCGCTATGCGGCCGTCGACATCAACCGCCTGGCCGACAACCTGGACGCCGGCCTGAACGACGACGGCGATGACCGCAACAAGGAGCCGGTGCGCCGAGCCGTGGAGGCCTTCATCGAGGGCTTCACCCTCTCGATGCCCACCGGAAAGGTGAACACCTTCGGGAACCACACCCTCCCCGACGCCGTGATCGTCAAGCTGCGCTCCGCCCGCCCGGTCAGTTTCGTCGGCGCCTTCGAGACCCCCGTGACCCAGGGCAGCCCCACGGAGACGACCGAGGAACCGCAAGGCCATGTACAGGCGGCGTGCCGCGCCCTGGCCGAGCACATTCCGGCCGTCGAGCAGGCCTTCGGCGCAACCGCCGACCACACCTGGATCGTACGCGTAGGCAAGCAGACCGAGGACCTCGAGAGCCTGGGGGAGCCCGTCACCCTGCGCGAGCTCGTCACCCAGGTCGGCGACGCCGTGGCGGACCGTCTGGGGAAGCGTGGATGAGCGTCCTCGTCCTCCGCTTGGCGGCACCCCTACAGGCATGGGGGTCTTCCGCCCGGTTCGCCCGCCGCACCACTGAGACGGCACCGTCGAAGAGCGGCGTCGTCGGCCTCCTAGCCGGCGCACTCGGCCGACAGCGCGACGCTGACCTCTCCGACCTCGCCGCACTCGCCTTCGCCGTACGGATCGACCAGCCGGGCACCCGCATCCGCGACTTCCAAACCGCCCATCACGCCGACACGGACAAGGCGATGCCCGTCTCCGAACGCTTCTACCTGGCCGATGCGGTCTTCCTCGCGGCCGTCGCGGGCGACGACGACTTGATCCACGCCCTGTACGAGGCCGTGCGCGCCCCCGTCTATCTTCCCTATCTGGGCCGCCGCTCGTGCCCCCCACAGGGACCGGTAGAACTCGGCATCCGCGACGGGAACGACCCGGCTGCCGTCCTGCACGACGAGCCGTGGCAAGCCGCCGCATGGCACCAAAAGAGGCACCGTAAGCAGGCCATGGTTCCCCTGCCCCTCCTCGCCGAGGCCGCCGCAGGAGCCCGGCTCGGCACCACACTCCGGGACCAGCCGCTCAGCTTCGACCCCGCCCATCGCCGCTACGCCCTGCGCACCGTCGTCTCGACCTCCGTCGACGTCTCCAATCCGCACTTCCGTCCCGCCAACGAACCGCGGCACAGCCAGCGACGCCGGCGGTTGCCCGTGCCCAGCCACTCACCGGAAGCCCACCTCACCCAGCTGCCCACGCAGCTCCCGCTGGACGGCCACTGATGCACCTGACCCGATTCCGAATCAACACCGCACGCCAAGGCGCACGCCACCTTCTGGCATCGCCCCAGCGCATGCACGCCGCAGTGATGTCCTCCTTCGCCGGCGCCCTGCCCAGCCAGGGAAGCTCTTCGCGGATACTTTGGCGCCTCGACCACACCTCCCGTGCCGAGGTACTGCTCTTCATCGTCAGCGAGGACCGCCCCGATCTCACCCACCTCGTGGAACAGGCGGGCTGGCCCACCACCGCCACCTGGCAGACGTACGACTACAAGTCCTTCCTCGACGGACTCACCCAAGGCAGCACCTGGGAATTCCGCCTCACGGCCAACCCCGTGCACCACATCCGTCGCACCCCGGATGAGGAACGCAAGCGCACCGCACACCGCACGCCCCGCCACCAAATGGCATGGCTGCTCGCCCGTCAGGAGCAGGCCGGCTTCCGAGTCCTCGAAACGCCCGCGGAACGCCGACGCCTGCCCCAGGGGGACGAACACCAGCTGACTGTCCGGGACGAACGGCGCCACCGCTTCGACAAGACCGAACTCACCACGGGCAAAGCCAACAACGTCCCGCTGGTCACCGTCACCTACGACGGCCGACTGGAAGTCACCGACCCCACCGCCCTACGCCGCACCCTGACCCAGGGACTCGGTAGGGCCAAGGCCTACGGCTGCGGTCTGATGACCCTCGCGCGAGTCGGTGGCCGATGACGACCGTCGCCCAGCGCCGCACCTCCTCACCCCGCGAGCTGACCCGCGTCGCAGAACGGATCTCCTTCGTCTACCTGGAACGGTGCGTCGTCCATCGCGACGAGAACGCCATCACCGCGGAAGACGCCGACGGCACCACCCACATTCCCTCCGCCACCATCGGCGCCCTGCTTCTCGGCCCGGGCACACGCATCACCCACCAGGCCATGAGCGTCCTCGCCGAAAGCGGCGCAGCCGTCGCCTGGGTCGGCGAGCAGGGGGTGCGCTACTACGCGGGCGGACGGGCGCTGAGCCGCTCCTCGGCTCTCCTGGAGGCCCAAGCCACCCGATGGGCCAACCGACGCACCCGCCTCGAGGTCGCCCGCGCCATGTACCGGCTGCGCTTCCCGGACGAGGACCCCGCCGGCCTGTCACGGCTCGAACTCCTCGGCCACGAGGGAAAGCGCGTCAAGGACTGCTACCGACGCCAGGCCGAACGCACCGGCGTCCCTTGGCGCGGACGCCACTACGTCCCCGGCGACTTCACGGCAGGCGACACACCGAACCAAGCCATCACCGCTGCTGGCCAGTGCATGTACGGGGTCGCCCACGCCGTCGTCGCCGCACTCGGCTGCTCCACCGGCCTGGGCTTCGTCCACTCAGGGCACGAACTCTCATTCGTCATGGACATCGCCGACCTGTACAAGACCGACGTCGGCATCCCCATCGCCTTCGCCGTGGCAGCCGAAGGCGACCACGACATAGGCTCCCGCACCCGCCGGGCGCTGCGCGACGCCATCAATCGGACCCGGCTGCTGGACCGCTGCGTGAACGACATCAAACGACTCCTGCTCCCCGACGGTGAGACCACCGACATCGGAAGCGACGACCGGGTCACGCTTCAATCGGACAGAGACAGTGCCGTCCCCGCAGGCCGAAACTACGCGGACGAGATGACCTGGTGACCGTCATCGTCCTCACCCAGTGCCCAGCCGGCCTCCGGGGCTTTCTGACCCGATGGCTCTTGGAAATCTCTCCCGGAGTGTTCATCGGAGGACCGTCCGCCCGTATCAGGGCGGTCTTGTGGGAGGAAGTGAAACAGTACGCCGGCATCGGACGGGCCCTGCTTGCCTACAGCACCAACAACGAGCAGGGATTCGCCTTCGAGACGCATGACCACAAGTGGCAGCCGGTCGACCACGAGGGCATCACCTTGATCCACCGCCCCAACGACGCCCCGCAACGACAGTCCAACCGCCGCGGCTGGAGCACAGCGTCCAAACGACGCCGCTTCGGGACCCGCTAATGCCCGATGCGTTCCCAATGCCCGATCCCTTGAAAGTGTTGAGAAAGGCACATGGCAGCGCATGAAGCTGCAGGCCAGGAAGACTGCTCCCCGCACCCGCGGGGATGACCCCGCGGCGAGACCCCCTGCGACGACTGCCGGGCCCTGCTCCCCGCACCCGCGGGGATGACCCCCAGGGCAATGCCTACGGCCTGGAGTGGGGCACGCTGCTCCCCGCACCCGCGGGGATGACCCCGACCCCGATAGGGTCCGGGAACTACATGGATTCTGCTCCCCGCACCCGCGGGGATGACCCCACCCCCAGCAACGAGCCCGGTGACCCCGAGTACTGCTCCCCGCACCCGCGGGGATGACCCCCGCTGGCAGAGATCGAGGGTGACCTCCGCCCGCTGCTCCCCGCACCCGCGGGGATGACCCCGCCCGGTCCACCGTCCCCGGAACCCAGATTCTCTGCTCCCCGCACCCGCGGGGATGACCCCCGCGCGCCGTGTACCGCAACATGCCCTCCTTCCTGCTCCCCGCACCCGCGGGGATGACCCCCCCACGATCACCAGCAGCAGGCCGACAGCCAGCTGCTCCCCGCACCCGCGGGGATGACCCCTCGAACCGGCCGCGCCGCATGGCGTCCGCATGCTGCTCCCCGCACCCGCGGGGATGACCCCGGGTCGGGTGCGTGGTCGTACAGCGTGACGGACTGCTCCCCGCACCCGCGGGGATGACCCCGAGGAGGACGACATGCCCACCCCCCAGGAGTACTGCTCCCCGCACCCGCGGGGATGACCCCGACCCGCTGCCGCCGAGCTACTGGGACTACGGCTGCTCCCCGCACCCGCGGGGATGACCCCTCGCCCATGCTCTGGCCGCCAGAGGCAAGTGACTGCTCCCCGCACCCGCGGGGATGACCCCACCGAGCCGTGCGCGATGGCGTTCAGGACGATCTGCTCCCCGCACCCGCGGGGATGACCCCGAGGAGATCCGCGCCCTCGTCCTCGCTGGCCGCTGCTCCCCGCACCCGCGGGGATGACCCCTACCTTGCCAGCCTCGACTAGGTGTATTGACCCGCAGGGTTGTTCACGCGGGTGATGGGCGGGTGGCCGCCCAGTGCGGTGTGGCAGCGGTGGTGGTTGTAGGTGTGGAGGAAGTCTGCCAGGGCTGCTGTCCGCTCGTCGTTGGATTTGTAGGGCCGCTGGTAGGCCCATTCGTCAAGGAGCGTGCGGTTGAAGCGTTCGACCTTGCCGTTGGTCTGGGGCCGGTAGGGCCTGATCTTCTTGTGGCTGATGCCGGCCGCGGCCAGGGTCTGGGTGAACAGCTTGGACTTGTGGCAGGCGCCGTTGTCGGTCAGGACCGGCTCGACGGTGATCCCGTGGGCGGTGAAGAACGCATTCGCCCGGGTCCGGAAGGTGATGGCGGTGTGCTGGCGCTCGTCGGTGAGGACTTCCTGTTCACGCTGTGGGCCACGTTCACGCGACGGATCTGGGTCGATCTTGGGTGACTGCGAGTAGGTGACACGGCGAACCGCTGCCTGTACCGCATCCCGCCCACCGAGACGATAGGCCGCCGCCCCACGGCTGCGTGAGCGCGTCGACGCCTGGCCCCGATGAAGGTCGCGTCGGCCTGCCGGTGAGTTTCTGCCTCGGCGAGCTGCCGGGTAGCGGTGCCGCCCGCTCTGCCGGGCACCGAGGCCAGTCCGTCAGGGATGGCTGCGTTTGGGTGGCATCGGCCTCATCGATAGGTTGTCCTGACGTTCGAAGACAAGTAGGGGTGGGGCTGTGAAGGCAAGACGTGCTGTCCGCGGTGTCGTGGCGCTGGCATGCGTGGGGGTAGGCCTGACGGGGTGCTCTGTGGCGCCGAAGGCGGCGGAGACCGCGAAGACGGTCACGAAGGCCGCCGACTCCGTGGAGTCCATGGTGGCGGCGCTCAGCAGTGCGTCGGACTCTGCGACGAAGGCGGGGTCGGCCGAGGTCAGGATGCGGGTGACGTCGCCTGACACGGGCGGCCAGCCGGTGGACATGACCGGTACCTACTCATGGGGCAATGGGTACGCCATGGAAGCCGAGATACCTGCAAAGCAGGTGCAGATGGAGAAGATGGCAGAGGACGGCACCGTCACCATGCGGATGGTGCAGGGCGCGTACTACTACGAGGTCGACCCGATCCCGTCCGGTGAGTTCAAGGGCAAGCGGTGGCTGAAGATCGAAGCCTCGGCACTGATCGGTGAGTCGGGCGCAGCGAAGCTCAGCGGTCCCGCCAACAACCCGACTGCCGGCTTGAAGATGCTCAAGTGGTCCAAGGGTGTCGACAAGGTCGGCTCAGAGGACGTGAACGGCAAGCCGACCGTGCACTACAAGGCGACCGTACCGCTGGACAAGCTGGACAAGGGTGCCGAGGAGACCTGGAAGGCCGTGGGCTCGGCCGGTGCCGGCGTCGTGGTGGTCGACGTATGGGTCGACGACAAGGGCATGCCCGCCCGCCTGGCGCAGAACGCCGGCAGCACCAACATGACGATGGACTTCCTGTCATTCGGCGCCACCAAGGAGGTCTCGGCCCCGCCGGCCGACGAGACCGCGGACGTGACCGAAGCCATCAAGAAGGAGCGGTCAGGCCAAGGATGAAGCCGGCGGGAACTCCCCAGGGGGACCGGGGTGCGGTGCCCGGAGGCCCGCAGTAGCGGCCGGATGGGGTAAAGGTCGTGCACGGTCTGCCTCTCTGTCTGCCCTGAGGACAACGCCGACAGGGGCTTCCTCCCTCACGACTCGGGTGGGGAGTACGTGCGCTCGACGGGGCACGCGGGCTGATCGACGGTCGGCCGCGTCGAGGCGAAGTGGTCGGATGCCTGCATCCGTGTCCGCCCCGCGCGAGCCTGGGTTACTGCTCGGCGTTCACAGCCGTACCGCTGTCCGCCGAGACCGTGCCAGCGGCCCGGCAGGCGCTCCCCTCGGGCCTGTGTCTCGCCGTCGGCGCGGTCGTGCCTCACGGAGAGAAGAAGGTGACGAGGAACTCCACGCGGCGGTTCAGCTTGCGATCGTTCTCGGAGGCAGGGTTGAGCCGTTCCAGCTTCGCCGCGCCGCAGGGCACGGTGAACAGCGAGGTGCGGTGCAGGTCTGCCGGAGTCGCCGGCGGTGTCTGCCCGTCATCGATGAGTAGCTGCCGGATTTCCTGGAACACCCAGTTCTTGGCGCTTTCGGCACGTTTGGCGGAGGCGCTCAATTCGTTGGCACGGCGCTGGTCGGCGGTGAGTCCCGGGGTGTCCTCACGGTCGGAGTGACCGACGACGGTGATCACGCAGTGGATGGTGCTGAACTTCTCGGCTTTGGCTCCACTGAGAGGAACCTTCTCGATCTCGTCCTGCTCACTCTGCGGCTTCGTGGCGAACAGCTCCGCGAAGTCGCTCTTATTGGCCTCGAACCCTCGTACGGCCGTTACCGCATCCGTCTTGGGCATGATGCTGTCCTGTTCAGGTGGGGGGCCTGTCACTTCTACCGAGGGGCGGTCTCCCCGGCCGCTGCCCTGTAGGCGGCGACCGGGGAGGGGGCACCTCCTAGACCGGGCCGAGCCATGTACACGGCTCACCCAGCGGGCAGCTCCAGCCCCAGCCGTCCCGGCTGTCCAGGGCGGACGGGTCCCCCACGGCGGAGCCGAAGGTGGACTTGGGCGGGGGCTCCTCAACCAGGAAGCCCTGCTTGGTCTTGTGGGGATCCTCCTCGTCCGGGTAGAAGTAGACCCGCACCCGCTTCAGAAAAGGCTGGTACGTGTCCCAGCGGCGCTCCACCGTCCCCAGCACGGGGAGGTTGAGCCGGGCGCCTGAGTTCTCGGCGCCCGCTTCGGACCTATCGTTCATGCCTCCCTCCTTTCAGGATCGCGTCGACGGCCGCGAAAGACTGCGCCGCCGACACGCCTTCTCACCGGCGGAGGAGGCCGCCGATCGCGCTCGCGGCCAGAGGCAGCAGCCAGGCGAAGTTCGCCTCCACACCGCCGGCGTTCTCGGTGCCTGCGGCCTTCGGCGCTGCGACCGTGCGGTCGACCGCCGGCGATTGGAATGGCGTCCGCAGAACGGCCGACGGGGCCGCTCGCTGTGAGAACTCCTCGTACATGTCCGTATCCTTTCGTCCAGTGACGAGGCCCTACAGGTCGGTGATGTGGGCCATGCCGCCCTTGGAGTAGGGCCCGATCAGGTGCCAGGGGATTAGATTCGCCTCGGCCCCTGTCGCGTCGCTGTCGGCGCGTGCCGGAGCGGTCGGGCTCCGGTCGACCGCGGGCGCCTGGAGCGGCACCTGCAGGAGGGCCGACGGGCTGGCCCGGGGGGAAGAATCCTTGTTCATGTCCGTGTCCTTTCCTCAGGGAGCCGAGGCACTAGGACCGGCTGGAGAGCCAGGCGTCCAGCATTCCCTTGGCTCCATGGCCGATCAGGGTCCAGGGCACATCCCAGTTGGCCTCGACTCCGGCTGAGCCGGAGTCGGTGGATGCCGGGGTGGCGGAACTCCGGTCGATTGCGGGCGCCTGGAAGGGCGTCCGCAGGGTGACGGACGACGTAGCACTCTGAGGGATTGCGCTGTTCATCCCGGTGTCCTCTCAGGGCCGGGCAGCGGCGGCGGGGACCCAGGCCCCGCCGCCGCTGCTGCGTCGAATGGGGCACGGCGGTCTCTAGAAGAAGACGTCCTTCAGGAGTCCGCCCCAGTTGATGTTGGCCGCGACGCCGTCGGTGCCTTCGCCGGAGTCCTTGGGTCCGACCGGGTCACGATCGACGGCAGGGGTCTGGAACGGCGTCTGGGGAGTGCCGGACGGCGCCGGCTTCTCCTCGCGCCGGGTAAACGGCTCGTTCATCTTTCTCACCTTTCACCTGGTGACTGGCCGGCGAGCGGTTGCCGCCGGTGGCTTGTGCGCTGTTTCCGCGCGGCCTCACAGCTCTTGCGACCGCTGCGCGTAACACATCTGTCGGGCGGGTCCCCAGAGTTCCGCGCAGCCGGAGCGGGCTGCCTGTACACCGTTGCCGTCGCTCCTCTCCGGCGCCTCTTGCCACGGTTCGCGGCAGACTGGCGGCGCCTGGAGGGGGACCGAGCAGGGTACGGGGGTTCTGTTCTTGTCCATGGGGTGCTCCTCTGTGTGGTCCGGCAGTCAGACGCTGCCGATGAATGTGTGGACGGGAGCAAGGCTGACCGGCACTTCTTCGCTCACGTCGAACGTGAACAGGTACGAAACCTCCGCCCGCTGGTCGTTCTCCGGGTCGAAGAAGGTCAGGACGACGTCCATGCAGACCGAGCCAGGGCGGCAGAAGGGGCTCTTGGTGACGCGGACGGTGTTCAGCGAGTAGAAGTTGTGGCTGCCACCGGGGACGTGCTCCGCGGAGAGGATGCCGTTTTGGATCTCCTTCCCGACCAGGAACGCGTTGGTGCCCGCCGCGTTCAGCGCCCGGTCGGCGGCACTCTGGCCGAGGTTGCGGAACTGCCAATAGACCTTGTCGAGAAGGGCGCGCACGGTCGTCTTGAGGAACTCCCCCTTCTTGCCCGCGAACTCGTCACGGACCCTCTTCTCCGCAGCGTCCTGCGCCGCTTGGTTCTCGCCGGCCTCCTTGCGCGCATCCTGGATGGCCTTGACGAGCACTTCCTCGAAGACCGCGTTGACCAGCAGCGTCTCGTTCCATGTGAACAGGGCACTGCTTTTGACCTCGACTACTTGGAGGACCTGGCCCGAGTACAACCGGACCGTGCGGTCGGTGAGGACTCCGGGTACCGAAACCCGGGAGATGTAGTCGATGTCCTTCTTGTCCTTCGCCTGTCCGAGGATGGCGTCCCGGAAAGTCCGGTACACGTAGGAGACCGGCGGGTACGACAGGGTCTCGAGGAGGTTGGTGAGCTTGTCGTGGTCGGTTGCGGCTGTGTCCGCGAGACCGTGCACGACCTCCGGGGACGCCTTGCGGTTGGTGATGATGGGCCGGGTCCAGTCCATGCCCACCGGTGTCTCCGCCTCGAGGGCATAGATCGGGGTTGCGTCCGCGTTGAGCGTCCAGGTGAGCTTGTCGGACTCCCACGGGTTCTTGCTGAGGTACGCGTGCAGCTGTTTGGGGTCGTAGATGTTCGGCTGGACCTCCTGCTCCGGCTGATCGCCCGTGGCCGGTATGACGATGTTCGGCATGAGCTGGCGGAAGCTGTCTCGGCGGGCCTCCGTCTGGTAGTCGAACCCGATGGTGCCGATCGCGTAGATCACCTGCTTGCCGGGGGAGGGCGCCGGGGAGGAGGGGGCAGAGGCGGAGGCGCCGTTCCCACTGGGACGCCCTTCGCCACCTCCGCACGTACCCCCGCATCCGGCGCACGACGGGCCGGCGCCCGTGGGCGCAGTGCAGGTGTCGGGTGTGCCGGAGACAGGTGCGGCGGGGTGGGCGCAGGCGTGCGCACCAGGTTGCACCGCCGCAGGCGCGGGCGGATAAGGCGGCTGCGCGGGCCACGCGGCGGTCGGTGCGGGCGGCTGCTGAGGCGGATCGGGCCACGAGCTCGGGGGCGGGGCCGGGGGCGGGGGAGCGGGAAGCGGCGTCTCACCGGGGAATGCCTGTGCGGGCGAGACCTGTGAGGGCGCGGCCTGCGTGGCCGGTGCCGGGGCTCCGGCGCCGACGGGCTCCTGGGAGGCGGCGGCGGGCACGGCCGCGGGCGGTTCCTCGGCCTGGGCATGTACGGCATTCGGGTCCATGACGATGGTTCTCTCTTTCGGTTCGGCGGGAGGTGTCCCGGGGATGGCCGAGGCCGGGCTCTCTTCCCCGTTGACCAGGGCGAAGGCGCCGGCGGCATTCAGTCGACCCCCGAGCAGCCTGCGGCACTGGGGTGCGTCGTCCGGGGCGCACGGCGGACGGATCGCGGACTCGAGCACGGCACGACCCGCGGCGAGCGGGTCGGCCTTGCGGCCCTTGGCCAACTGCTGTGCCACCAACAGCGCAACGACCCCGGTGACCGCAGGGGTGGCGAAGCTGCTGCCGGTCAGCGAGGCGAATGAGCCGCCGGGCGCGGCGCCCCGGATGTTCTCTCCGGGCGCCAGTACGCCGTTCAGCCGGTGCGCGGCGCCCCAGTTGTTGATGTCCAGCGGAGCTCCGGCGGCGTCGGCCGCTCCCACGGCGAGGACGGACGGCGTCGCGGCGGGGGCTTGCAGGCAGTCGCACCCGTCGTTTCCGACGGCCGCGACCACCAGCACCCCGTTTTTCTCGCACAGCTGGAGCGCACGCGCCAGCATGCTGTCCGGCGCGCCATCTGGGGTGCGTTCGCCGCCACTGATGTTGATGACGTGGGCCCCAGCCTCCACGGCCTGCTCCACGGCCCGCGCCAGGTCTATCTGCGCCACGCGCGTCGTTCGGCCGTCCGGGGAATCCCGGAACACCGGCAGCAGCAGGCCGGTGCAGTGCGGCACGAGACCGGGCGCCGGCGTATCGAGCCCCCCGAAGAGCAGGCTCGTGACATGCGTGCCGTGCAGTGACATCAGGCCCGGACCGGCCGGATCGGACACCAGAGTGGGCAGTCGGGTGAGGGCTGATCCCGCGAAGCAGGGGTGCGCCAAGTCCACCGGACCGTCGAGGACGGCCACGCGCACCTCGGGGGTGCCGATGAGCTCCCGTTCCCCGGCAATCCCCCGCACGACCGACCGGATGTCCATGCGGAACCTCCGTATGGCGACATATCGCGATGCATTTCGATGGGTCGACGCCGTGCGCGACGCGCCCAGAAAGAGTTCTCCCACCGGCACGTTCCGGATTTGTGCGGCGGCGCGGCGCAGCCCGTGCGGCAGTCGTCACGGAGGCGTTTGCAGTTCCGTCGCGACCGCGTTGCAGAAACGTTCCTGCGCTGTGCATTCGGCAGGTGCGTGTGCTCCGGGCCGCCGTCACGGTATCGTGCTGGGCCGTCGCCCCGGTTGCAGGCGCATATGGCGTCGCCGACAGTGAGAGGCGTGTCGCAAGGACCACGTCTCGAAATCCTCGGTCCCTTCCAAGTCACTTGCGGAGGGCGGCGGATCGCCATATCCACCGGGGCTCAGCGACTGCTGGCCTTTCTGGCTCTGCACCGCGAGGGCATGGACCGGCGCTCAGTCGCTGAGCAGTTGTGGCCCGACTGCACCTGCTGCCGGGCGGCCGCCAATCTGCGCTCCGCACTCTGCCGGGCCAGAAAGCTCGGATCGGCTCCCGCCATCGACATCGCCGACCACAGCCTGGCGCTCGCCCCTTCCCTCTCGGTCGACTTCCACGATGCGTGGGACTCGGCCCGCCGTATCGTGGCCGGCGACGCCGCTGCGCGGGACCGGGACCGGCTGGTGGCAGACCTCAGCCAGGCCCTGCTCCCGGGCTGGGACGACGAGTGGCTGCTCCTTGAACGCGAACGCTGGGACCAGCTTCGGCTGTATGCCCTGGAGGCACTGGCTCAGCGCTTCCAGAGCGAGGGCCGCCACCTGTCCGCGCTGCAGACGTCGCTCGCTGCCATCGGGATCGACCCGCTGCGCGAGACGCCGCACCGGATCGCCGTCGAGGTGCACCTGGCGGAGGGCAACGTGGCCAGCGCGGTCAAGCGGTACCAGGAATACCGGCGACTGCTGCAACTGGAGCTGAAGGTCGCTCCCTCGCCCCAGCTGACCCGCCTCGTCTGTGACCTGCCGCGGACATAGGCGGGCGCGTCGTGCCCCTCTTACGCGCATCCCGGTCAGCCCCACCACACACTCGGTTTCGGGGTGCAGAAGCGGTGAGAGGCGCAGGCTCCTGATGATCGACGCCGGGCGGGCGTGCCGTTCGACCGCCGTATGGAGGCGTGGCGGGAGTAGCCGTGGCGTGCTCCGCCTACAGATGCCGCGTCCATAGACCGCAGACACCAGCACGTGGTGGGCGAGGACCGCCCGAAGCCCGCGTTCGAGGGTGCCAGCGGCTGCCGCATCGCCAAGGGCATGTCCTGCAGTCTCAAAGGCACCCAACCACGGGGCAACACCTTCCAGAGCGCTGTCGGGGGCCAGGAGAGGTGAGGGGTCGACGTTCATCAGCGTGCGGAGGCCGTGGCCGAGTTCGGTCAGCTGGGTGGTCGTCACCTCCGCCGGAAGGGGCCGCAGGCGGGAGACCTTGTCCCAGACGTCGCCCTGCTCAAACCATTCCAACCTTGCGGCTCGAAACAGCGCGCAGAGCAAGAGGACGGACAGTTCCCGGCGGCCCATGGGCGGCTCGGCCTTCTGGACGTGATCGAGGATGTGCGCGCTGTCGGAGTGGAACAGGGCGTGGGCGATGTCCATGGCGGCCGACCCTCCGAAGGCGGGAACCTCGGGTTCGTAGACGGTCGGCCACCAGCGGGTGATCGCCTGATGTTCCACGAGGACATCTAGGGTGCCGGCCAGGGCGTGGCGCAGACGGTCAGGTCCGCGGGGTCCGGGCAGGGTGTGTAACCGCCAATGGGGGGCTTTGCGGACGAACCACCAGGCGCCGACGGGTCCAGCTCGTTCGGCGCCGGCGAGTCTTGAGGCGAGGAGGGCGGCCGCGTCCTCGCAGCGGCTCCAGTCGGGGTACTCAATGCGGACTTGGTGCCACTTGGACCGGGCGGCCTGTTCGGTGAGCGCGTCGCGTCCGGCGGCCCGGTAGAGGGCTACAGCGTCGCTCAGTTCCTCAGGGGCAATGCCGGTGTGGGCGGCGATGTACGGTACCGGCTGTCCGGCAAGGACCGCGAGGACCGCGTCCTCCGTCTGCTGGGAGACGTGCGGGTGGTTCATTGGGCTCGGGTCCTCTCCGCCGAAGGTGATGGGAAGCACATGGCCGGTGGTGTGCTCGGGCCCTGTGCTGGCTGGGTGGTCAGTCGATGAGGAGACAGGCGTCCCAGCGGGAGGGTCTTGTGCGCCGAGGTCTGCTCGGCCGCGTACGTCTTCGACTGGACCATGCGCACCGCGGTGGTCAACTCCCTCTTCGGTACCGCCGCCGCAGCAGCGTCCGCCCCGTGCGGTCATAAGAGCAAGCGGCTCAATCCGTTCCCGTGTTTCCCCCGCGCCCCGGAAGGCCCAGGGCCGGGGCCCGGAGGTGCGCGTTGTCCGGTTCGGAACTGGGCGTTGCGAACCGGTTCGACACGAGCCGACACGATAGGCAGGCTGTGACGGGGAGGGTTGGATGCCACGCGCTACTTGCTCTTATTCTTTCAGGGAGCGGTACCAGACAAGGAGGATCCCGATGCCCCAGCACGCGAGCCGGCCCAGCCGCGGCCCCTCCGCCCGCGCAGCCATCGACGCCTTCCTCACCGCCATCCCAGGTACCGCCACCCGCAGCCTGCGGCGCACCTACCTCCACGAGTACGCAGCCCACCTCGCCACCCTCAAGGACTGCCCCGAAGCCGCCCTCACCCGCGCCGACCTCCTCGACCCCGCCCACGCCATCAACTGGCTCGAGGCCGCCGCCCGCGGCGACACCCGCCGGCGCACCGGCCGACGCGGACCCCGCACCCCCGCCTCCGTCAACTCCATGGCCGCCCGCACCACCACCCTCAACACCTTCTCCGCCCACCACCGCCACCCCCTGGCCCTCACCGTCCCCAAACCAGAATTCGCCCCCCGCCTCACCCCCACCGAAGCCCACCGCACCCTGCGCCTACTCACCGCCCACCCACCCGAGGGCATCCTCACCGCCACCTGGGAACGCACCGTCGCCCTCATCGCCCTCGCCATCACCACCGGCCACGGCCTCGCCCACCTCCAACCCATGACCCTCGACGACCTCCAACTCGACCGCCCCCTCCCCCGCGCCCGCACCAACCGCACCTGGTACCCCCTCGACACCACCACCCAACGCGCCCTCACCCGCTGGACCGCCACCCACCACGCCCTCACCGCCGGCCACCTCAAAACCCTCCACGGCGGCAACGTCCACCAACTCTGGGTCACCACCGCCCCCGGCCGCCCCCGCCACGGCCACGACGCACCCCCCGCCGGCCTCCCCGCCGCCCGCCGCACCCTCGAAGCAGCCCACCGCCGCCTCACCACCCTCGCCCTCGGCACCCCCCTCCTCCTCGAACAGTTCTGCCCCGCCGACCCCGACGACGCCTCAACCGACCCGGCCTAGCAAAGCGTCACGGCTCTCGACGTTGTAAAGAACGCCCTGACAAGGTGATCAGCAACCACTGAGGTCACTGCCCGGGCCCCGGATTCAGACCTTCGCAGCCGCCGGGGTCATCCGATCCCGCACCAGCAGGCCGCGTACGCCGCCTGCACCTCGCCTATACGGTCCCTAGACCCACGTGCCGTCCTGCTCCGCCCGGCGTCCACCCGCGGGGCACGAACAGGTGCCGGTGCACAGTAGCCAGGGGCCGACGCCAGCGGGACTCCGGCCGTACGGTCGATCGGCCATCGGGGCAGCATGGGCGTCTCAGCCCGCCAGCGGCCCTGGTTCCAGATGACGGCTTCGCCCTCCAGGACGGTGCCGGGCCGCAGCTGCATGCCGGCCAGGGCAAGGTCCCTCCACGACGTGGTGACCGCCCCCGCCGGGGTCCGGCCAGGTGCCCGCAGAACTCACATTGAGATGATCTTGTAGGTCAATCCGGTCGTCCGTTGGTCTGGAGGGCGGCGCCGCGACGGCTGACGCTGCTGGCCACGCTGTGCCACGTGCGGCAGACGGAGATCACCGACTCCGCGTGTGAGTAGTTCCCGTACAGGATGTAGCGCTGAGAATGATCACGGTCGTTACCACAAGGAATGACCCTGGCGGGGGCCTTTCGGGGAAAGATCGTCGAGCTGGCGCGGCAGCTGGCTACGGTCCGGCTGTGCCGGTGGAATTCCTGGCTGACGAGCAGGCCGCTGCCTACGGGGCCTTCGGCGAGGTGCCCACGCGCCCTGAGCTGGAGCGGTTCTTCTTCCTGGACGACGACGACCGGGATCTGATCGCGCTGCGGCGTTCGGATGGGCACCGGCTGGGGATGGCCTTGCAGATCGGCACCGTCCGTTACATCGGCACGTTCCTCGGGGACGATCCGCTGGCGGTGCCGTGGGAGGTCGTGGACTACCTGGCCGGACAGCTCGGCATCGAGGACGCGTCCTGCGTGAAGTCCTATGCGGAGCGGCGGATGACGCCGTACAACCACGCGCAGGAGATCCGGGAGCGGTTCGGGTATCGGGAGTACGGCGACCGGAGGTGGTCGCGGGAGTTCCGGACGTTCCTGTACGGGCGGGCGTGGACGCACGCCGAGGGGCCGGTGGCGTTGTTCAACCACGCGGTGACGTGGCTGCGCCGGCACCGGGTGCTGCTGCCGGGTGTCTCGGTGCTGGCCCGGCAGGTGTCGGAGGCGCGTACGGTGGCAGAGCGGCGGCTGTACGAGTCGGTGGCCAGGGCCGCGGACAAGGCGGACCGGACGCTGGCGCCGACGCTGGCGGGTCTGCTTCAGGTGCCGGAAGGCAGGCGGGTTTCGGAGCTGGAGCGGCTGCGGACGCCGCCGACGAAGTCGACGGGCACGGCGATGGTCCGCGCGATGGAGCGGGTCGAGGAGATCTCCGCGTTCCGCCTGGGCCGGGTGAACCTGTCCAGGGTGCCGGTGAACCGGCTGAACGCGCTGGCCCGGTACGGGCAGCTGAGCAAGGCGCAGACCATCGAGCGGGCGCCGGAGCCGCGCAGGACGGCGCTTCTGACGGCGGTGGTGCGCAATCTGGAGGCCCAGGCGGTCGATGACGCGCTGGATCGGTTCGCGCTGCTGATGGCTACGCGGCTGATCAGCCCGGCGCGGCGGGCGTCGGACAAGGAGCGCCTGGCGGTGCTGCCGCAGTTGGAGAAGGCGGCCCGCGTTCTGGCGAAGGCGTCGAAGATCCTCACCGAGGAGCTGGACCTGGTCGCGGCGGCCGGGACGGACCTGGACATGGCCGCCTTGTGGGCGGCGGTGGAGGAGGCCGTGCCGCGCGAGGCGGTGTCGGGGGCGGTGGCGATGGTCGAGGCGCTGGTGCCGGAGGACGACGGGTCGGCCGAGGCGGCGATGCGGGAGAAGCTCGCCCTACGCTACAACACCGTCCGCCCCTTCCTGTCGCTGCTGGGTGAGTCGAACGCGTTGGGTGCGGCCCAAGGCGGCAAGCGCATCCTGAAGGCGGTCCGCCGCCTCCCGGCGCTCTCCCGTCGGCGGGTCAAGGAGCGTCCGCTACTGCCGCGCGAGGTCGACGAGGGGCTGGTGCCGGCGATGTGGCGGCGGGCGGTGTTCTCCAACACCAAGCTGCCGCAGGGGGCCGTGGACCGCGACGCGTACGCGGTGTGCGTGCTGGAGCAGCTGCACCGCGCGCTGAACCGGCGGGACGTCTTCGCCACCCCGTCGAACCGCTGGGCCGACCCGCGCGCCCGTCTGCTGGACGGGCCCAGGTGGGAGGCGATACGCGGCGATGTGCTGGCGGGCCTGTCGCTGAGCGAGGACGTCGGCGAACACCTGGCCGCGCTGACACGGGGTCTGGACGCGGCCTGGCGGCAGATGGCCGACCGGCTGACCGAGGCGGGGGACGAGGCAAAGGTCGAGATCGTCGTCCCGGAGGGCGGGGGACGGGCCCGGCTGTCGGTGGACAAGCTCGGCGTGCTCGGCGAGCCGGAGTCGCTGACCTGGCTGAAGAGCACCACGGAGGCAATGCTCCCGCGGATCGACCTGCCGGACCTTCTGTTTGAGGTGCACTCCTGGACCGGGTTCCTGGACGCGTTTCGGCACGTGTCCGCGCGGCCCACCCGGATGGAGGGGCTGTTGGTCTCCCTGCTGGCGCTGCTGGTGTCCGAGGCGTGCAACATCGGGCTCACGCCGGTGTGCGACCCGAACGAGCGGGCGCTGACCCGGTCGCGGCTGTCCCACGTGGACCAGAACTACCTGCGAGCCGACACGATCGCCGCGGCGAACGCGGCGCTCGTCACCGCCCAGGGGCGCGTCGAGCTGGCGCAGATGTGGGGCGGCGGGATGCTCGCCTCGGTCGACGGGCTGCGGTTCGTGGTCCCGGTCAAGAGCATCAACACCGGGCCCTCACCCAAGTACTACGGGTACAAGAGGGGCCTGACCTGGTTGAACGCCGTCAATGACCAGGTCGCGGGGATCGGCGCGATGGTCGTGCGCGGCACGCCGCGCGACAGCCTGTTCGCCCTGGACACGCTGCTGAACCTCGACGGCGGCGTGCGCCCGGAGATGATCGCCACCGACAATGCCTCGTACTCGGACATGGCGTTCGGCCTCTACAAGATGCTTGGCTTCCGCTTCGCCCCGCGCTTCAGGGATCTGGCAGACCAGCGGTTCTGGCGCGCGGATGTGCCCGTGGCCGACGGCGAGGAGCCTGCCGGCGGCTACGGGCCGCTGGAGGCCATCGCCCGCAACAAGGTCAACTTGGGCCGGATCGAGATGCACTGGCCGGACATGCTGCGGGTGGCCGGGTCGCTGATCACCAACCAGGTGCGCGCCTACGACCTGCTGCGGATGTTCGGCAGCGAGGGCCACGCGACCCCGCTGGGGGCGGCGTTCGCCGAGTACGGGCGGATCGACAAGACCATGCATCTGCTCGCCTTGGTCGACCCGATGGACGACACCTACCGGCGCCTGATGAACCGGCAGCTCACCGTCCAGGAGTCCCGCCACCGCCTGGCCCGCGCGATCTGCCACGGCGGCCGCGGACAGATCCGCAGGCCTACCGTGAGGGGCAGGAGGACCAGCTCGCCGCTCTCGGCCTGGTCCTCAACGCCGTGGTGCTGTGGAACACCCGCTACCTTGATGCCGCCGTCGCCCAGCTCCGTGCAGAGGGCCACGACATCCGGGACGAGGATGTCGCCCGTCTCTCCCCTCTCAAGGACCGCCACTTCCTGGGCCGCTACCTGTTCCACATCGCCGCGAGCGGCCCCACGCAGGGCCTGCGGCCCCTGCGCGACCCGGACGCCGTCGACGACGAGGACACCGAAGACTGACCGGGTCAGATCCGAATGCGGCGCCACGGCTTGTCGTATGTGCCGCCGCAGGTTCCGCACGAGGCCGTGTAGATGGCGGCGGCCGGAGTTATGTGCTCGCAGGGTTCCGCCAAATACGTATGGCCGGAGATCACCGCCGTGAGATGCGGTTGAGGGCACGCGCAGAGGCCGGCCGTGCCGACAGCGCGGCTCGGCGGCCTGGGCTTCGTGGCGGGCCGCCTGGCCGGGGCCGCTTCGGTGTGCTGCGTCTTCCAGCCGTCGACGGGAACCCGGCGGCGGGCGCGGTTGCGGGTGTTGCGGTCGAACCGCTTCATCTCCTTGACGGTCGTGAACCGGCCTTGGGGAACATCGGTCGACGCCGATGTGCTTGCCCGCATCTCGCCGGCCCGCAGCTCTGCGGTGAACTACCACGGCTCGATCACCGTCGACTATGAGCGACGAGCTCGCCCAGCTCGACGAGAAGGGCCACCGCCCGCTGCGCAGGGTGTCCAGGACGGTCCGGTGGCTGGTCTGTGACCGTGACCAGTCCCAGCGGCGGGTGCAGTTCAGGCTGTCCCGACATGGGGCGGCCTGGCAGCGGTGGGCGGGCCAGTGGGTGGGGATGACGTCCCCTTTGGGGCTCACCTCGTCTTCTACCCTCTTCAACGTCTACACCCTGCGTCGCGGGTACGCCGTTTCCGCGCGCGGGGCCGAACGCGCCGCCCTTGGGTCGACCCATGCGGCTGCTGAGCCGACGGCAGCCTTCAGTAGCTTCGCTAACTGCACCTGAAACACCCGCAACAGGCGCAACTCGACCATCTGGGTCGGTGAGGCGACGCGTGAAGGGTGGATCACTCCTGGCCAATGTCGAGAAGCGACTGAGGACCCTCGCACCTCACCCGGCCTTTGCCCTTTGCACGTTTGCAGGTGGCTGCCCGGTTGGGCGTTTCCGGCCATCTGTCGTCCGTGCACGGTGGAACGAGATCTTCCGGCACTACGTTCGATTTCGTGCATGATCTCGGGGGACAGGCGCGTTGCTGGCCCCTGCCCCGGGGCATGTGACACGGGGAGGAGATCAGTGAAGATCCATCTTCAACGCGCTGCCAGCATCATGGCCGGCGTGACGCTGCTGTGCACTGCCGCCGTGACCCCGGCCTACGCCGAGGGATCCTTCGACACCTTCATCTCCAACTGGTACGTGAGCAACGAGTCGCGTCACTGGACGGACAGGAACTCCGACGGTGCCTGGACCGGTGTCTATTTCGAGGGCTGCTCGACCAATGGCGCCTTCAATCAGGCAGGTCTCATGCTGCGCAAGGCCGTGGACTGGCAGCCGGACCCGAGCAAGGGCTCGCGCACCAATTACTGCGGCTGGGTCGACTGGAACGACCCCGATGACGCCGGCGAGTACTACTTCGTGCTGGAGAGCCTCAGCAGCGGAAGCCGCCTGTGGGTCAACAAGGTGACGGTCGGCTTTTAGCCTGGAAACGAACTTTCGCAGCTGTACGACCCACCACTGGGCCCTGACGCGGCCTCTGGCAGTCCTGGGCGCAGGCTCTTTCGTCATGGAAGGAGAACGACGCAGTGTTACGCCATCGATTAGCCGGCTTGCTGGCCGGCGCGCTCCTGATCAGTGTTGCGGGCGCCCTGCCGGCGCACGCCGAATCGGAGCGCACCTCCTACATCAACGGCTGGATCCTGCACAAGGAGTCGAACCGTTGGTACGACAGCAACTCGGACAGCGCCTGGACGGGTGTCTACTTCGAGGGCTGCTCCACGGACGCCGACTTCTCGTACGCGGGTTTGCATCTCTACAAGGACGTCTCCTGGAACCCTGACGTCTTCAAGGGTTCGCGTACCAACTACTGCGGCTGGGTCGACTGGAACGACCCCGACGACGCTGGGCAGTATTACTTCGCACTCAAGAGCCTCGCCAACGGGGAGGCGCTGTGGGTGAACCAGGTCAGGATCGGCTGGTAGCGCCGTCCGCCAGGAGGCTCACGGCTTCCACTTCCATCTTCGACGGGTTCGGCACATCAATCTTGCTCCTGCCCATGCAGCGCTATCAGCGAGGGCAGGCCGCCGTATGCCCGATTCACCTCCGCACTCTGATCGATCCGAGGGTGCTCGATTCGAAGGGACAAGCATGGACATCAATCGTCAGAAGCTTGCTGGCCTGATGGCCGGTGTCGCTCTGGTGGGCCTGGTCGGTGCCAGCCCCGCGCAGGCCGAGGGCTCGCGCGAGACGTACATCACCCAGTGGGCTCCGGGCAAGGAGTCCAGCCGCTGGACGGACAACAACCACGACGGTGCCTGGACGGGCGTGTACTTCCAGGGCTGCAGCACTGATTCGAGCATGGGCTTCAACAGAGCGGGCCTCCAGCTCTGGAAGCACCAGGACTTCCGTCCCGACATCAACAAGGGCTACCGGGTCAACTACTGCGGGTGGGTCGACTGGAACGACCCCGACGATGCGGGCGTCTATTACTTCCGGCTGGACAGCCTCCTCAACGGGGGCTACCTGTGGGTCGACTACGTGAAGATCGGCTGGTAGCAGCAGGCTCCTGGCAAGAGGGTGTCCCGGCGGTCTCAGCGTCGGGACACCCCCGCTGACCATAGTCCCACTACCTTGCCGCCCCTGGGGGCGGCGGATTGCGCGCTGTGAACATGGCTTTGGTATTCGATGACATCGCTTTCCGGTACGGGAGGCAGGCGCCGGTGTTCACCGGGTTAACCCTGACGGTCGACGCCCCCGCGACGGTGCTCCTGGGCCCGAACGGTGCGGGCAAGTCGACCCTGATGGCCATGGCGGCATCCCAACTGAAACCAGTCGCCGGGACCGTGAGCTTCAACAGGGTGCGCCCCGATCGCCGCACACAGGCCGCCTACCGCAAGCGCGTCGCGTGGATACCCCAGCACATCACGCCCGTTCCCGGTCTCACCGTGCGCGAGCAGGTCGCCTACGCGGCGTGGCTCAAGGGTATGGGCCGCGGTGCGTCCTGGGAGGCATCGGCGAGGGCGATCGAGCAGGTCGGGTTGGGCAAGCTGGCAGACCGCAAGAGCCATCAGGTCAGTGGTGGCCAGCTACGACGCATCGGCATTGCCGGCGCCCTGACCCATCGCAGTGAGCTGATCCTCATGGACGAGCCGACCGCGGGACTCGACCCGCAGCAGCGCCAGATGTTCCGCCAGCTGGTGGCAGATCTCTGCCAGAAGGTGCAGGTCCTGGTCTCCACCCACCAGACCGAGGACCTCGCCGACCTCTATCACCAGGTCATCGTGCTGGACCAGGGCGACGTCCGCTTCCAGGCGAGCCCGGCAGACTTCCACGCCCTCGCCCCGGCTGCCGGGGGGAGCCGGGAACGGGCGGAAGCCGCCTACGCGCTGCTGGTCGGGCAGGAGATCTGACGATGCTGACCCGCACCCTCGTACGCTCGTCCTCCGCGACGGTCATGTTCTTCCTGCTTGCCGCGTTTGTGGCCTTCCTGCTCAACGACACGCTGACCAGCTTCGTGACCCACGGCTACGGCCCCTCAGCCCTCGGCAAGGCGTCCATGGCGCTGCCGTTCGCGGCCGCCGCGTGCGCGGGGAGTGCCGCGTGGGAAGCCGCCCGCCTCAAGCGCGGCCGGATCTTCGACCAGGCCCCTGTACGCAGCCGACTGGGCATCGCACTGCCCTTCCTCGTGCCGGTCTGGCTCATGGGCGTCGGCGGCATGGCAGTGGCGCTGGCCATCTCCTCCACCGCCGTCGGCGCGGCCCCGTCCCTTTCGCATTTGGGCATGCTCCTTGCGCAGGGGCTGCTGCTGGCGGCAAACACCCTCGCCGGGTACCTTCTCGGCTCCTTCCTGCCAGGCCTGGCCGCTGCGCCGCTCGGCCTCATCACCGGCTTCTTCCTTATGGCCTTCCCTGCCTCCTGGGAAAGCTCATGGCCTCGCCAGCTCGTCGCCGGCGGCTTCGGAAGCTGCTGCTCCGTCGGGACCGTCATCAGCCAGCGGGCCGTGTGGGTGGCAGTGCTCTTCGCGGCGGTCGTGTGTGCCGCGGCCCTGGCCGTCATCCATCGTGCAACGCGGGTTACGGCTGCGCTCGCGCTGGTCTTGGTTGCCGGCGCCGTCGCCGTCGCCATACCCGTGGCCAGGCCTCTCGGCTACGACCCGGTCATCGTCCGCGATGCCTCCGAGCTGGTCTGCGACACACGGCAACGACCGCAGATCTGCCTCTGGCCCGAGACCGCCGATCACAACAAGGTCGTACAGCAGACGCGTACCTACGCAGCCCGCATGACCGAGGCCGGACTGCCCGTCCCTGCGACTCTGACACAGAACCGCAGGCCCAAGCCCGGGGAGACCACCCTCGGCATCAACGAGGTTCCACGCCTTGAAGACCTCGCGGCCAACATGGCGAACGCCGTGCTGCCCCCGCTTCCGGAGTGTGCCCGCACCACGGGTAAGTTCGCCGCCTACCCCGCTCGTGGACCCCTGGTGGCCTGGATCACGGGTGTCGCGACCCAGTCCCCGCCCCAGCCGGGCCGGTTCAGGCCCGATGAGGCTGCCCTCGCTCAGAAGGTGCTGCAACAGCCCCGCGAGGCGCAGCTGGCCTGGTACGAAGCCAACCGCCAGGCTCTGACCACCTGCGACCAGCCGCCGCGCCTCGACCCGACTGGGGCAGCCCGGTGATCTGGTGGCTCCGCTCGCGCGCCGTGGCGGTACTGGTCGTCTGCACTCTGCTGACCGCCCTTGCCAGCCTCGTCATCGGCAACGTCGAGATTCCCATACCCGTCCTGGCCGGCCAGGCAGGGAAGTTTCTCCTGGCAGACCTGATCACGGTCCTCCCCGCAGTGCTGTGGATCAACGGAACCGGCCGCGCCACCACGCCGACCGAGATCACCGCCGTGCGCCCCATACACCGCTGGGACACCGCCCTCGCCATCGGACTCGCCACAGCCGCCCTCACCATCACCAGCCTCGCGCACGTCCTGGGCTTCACCGGCATCGCGGTTGCGGTCGGCCGCAACACTGCCGTCTATCTGGGCATTGCTCTGCTGCTCAACCCGATCGTCGGCCACCGAGTGGCAGCACCCCTCACCGCGGTCTTCCCGCTCGTCTGCGCCGCCGCTGGATGGCGCGCCGGCGGCGGCGCAGAACCATGGGCCCTCATCCTGCACCGCCCCAACTCAGGCCCGGCGCTCGCCGCCGGCGTCGCCCTCCTGGCCGCAGGGTGTGCCCTCAGTTTCGCGAAACCACCCACGACTGGCCCTGTTCGACTTCGACGAGGCTGACCGCTCTATACCGATGCCCCCGTCCGGTCGAATGCCGTGTGGGGGCGGAATCGGTCGATTACGCCCCCGGTCGCCGATCCATTGACGAAAGACGGCTATACCAGGGCATTTCGGGGTTTCGATCCAATCCGGTTCGCTCCGTAATTGCGCCTCCCCTATTCCGCCCCCTTAAAGTCGCGTTCCGGCGCCCACCGACTTGGAGGGGGACGGTACATGACAGACCGTCTGTATCTGCGGCATTCCACCGACAAGCAGACCAATGCTCGCCAACTCCATGCTCTGGACAGTCTGCTCAAGTCCGGCGCCCCGAAGTACGAGGACCCGGCCACCTCCTCCAGGGTCTACGCGATCAATCGGACGGGGTTCCGCCGGTTGCTCGATGACGCGGCGGTCGGCGACACCATCCGCATCGCCGACGCCGCCCGGCTGTTCCGCTCAACCAAGGACGTCATCCAGATCCGGGAAGTCCTCCAGCGGCGCGGCCTGCACCCAGCTCAGGACCGTGATCAATCTCAGCGCTACATCCTGTACCGCAACTACTCACACCCGGACTCGCTGGTGGACCTGTTCATCCGGCTCGTAGTGAAGATCAACACGCGGGCGGAGCGGAAGGTCAACAAGGAGCTGGGGGCGGAGCTGAAGAAGGTCCGCGGTAAGGAGGCGATGCTCCTGCGGGTCGCGGAGGCGGCGTTGTCGGAGCCGTCGGGCATCGTGCGGCGGGTGATTTTCCCGGTGGTCGGCGGGGAGAAGACCCTCAAGGCGCTGGCGGCGGAGGCCGCGGCGAACGAGGCCCGCTACAAGGCCCGGGTGCGGACGGTGCTGCGGTCGTCCTCGGCGCACTGGCGGCGGATGCTCGCGCCGCTGCTCGGGGCGGTGGAGTCGTTTGCCGACAGGCGGCCGACGCGTCCAATGAACCCGTGGAATCCGGGGGTTCGCGGCGGCGGGAATCCAATCAGTTCCGATGGCGATTGCTGACAGGGTTTGACGACAGATAGGGTCCGATCCTCCGTACGGAAGGGGCCCCTCGGTGGCGAACCTGGTTTACAAACGGGTCTCGACGGATCAGCAGTCCACCGCCCGGCAGGACCTCGTCCTTCACGAGGCCGGGATCGAGGACCCGGTCGTCTTCGAGGAGGAGCCGGGCACCTCCAGCCGCCTCCACCCGCTCCAGCGGCCGAAGTTCGGCGAGCTGCTGACGTACGCGCGCCCGGGCGACACCGTGCACATGTCCGAGATGTTCCGCCTCGTGCGCGGCAACCAGCACATCCTCGACGTACTCGACGTCCTGCACCGCGACCGCCTCGCCCTGCGCATCCACGACGGCGCGTTCTCCGCCATGGACCTCACCGCCCGCCACCCGCGCACCGCGAGCTGCTGTCCACCGTGAAGTTCATGGTGCAGACCCTCGCCGCCGCCGGCGAACTCCAGCGCGACCTCCAGCGCGAGCTGACCTACGACGGCCTGCGCGCCGCCGAGGCCAAGGGCAGCAAGGGCGGGCGCCGCCCCGCCGTCGCGGCCGCGCAGACCGGCGACGTATGCACCGCGTACCTGGAAGGGCGGTCCATCGCCGCCCTCGCCCGCGACCACGGCGTCAGCCGCGGCGCCATCCGTACGGCCGTCGCCGACCTCATGCCCGACCGCACCGCCCTTGAGGAGGACGCGCCCGCCCCGGAGCTGCCGGTCACCATCGACATGCCCGGCAAGGTCGCCGACTACCTCCGCACCACCGAGCTGGAGCCCGCCGAGCGAGCCGCGCTCGACCAGGGGGCGACCGTACGGCGTTGCCAGGGCTACACCCTGCGTGTCAGTGCTGTCCCCGCCGTACACCGCCAGCTCCTCGCCCGCTGCCAGCCGCTCGATGGCGGCCAGGGCCTCCCCGCAGTCCCGGCCCAGCGCAAGGCTCGACGCGAGTACGAGAAGCGCGTCAGTGACCTGGAGGCCGAGCCCCAACGCTGAAGGCCCGTCAATGCCACACCCCCCTGGTCGTTACGCAGGGCTACACGCCACCTGGCCTAGCTATACGAGAACAGGGCCTTGTCAGCCCGTGGGCACCGTCCGCGCGATGCCGCGCCCAGCCCACGCCGGGGCGGCCGGCGCCTCGACCGCGAGGGCGCTCCTCGGGACCGCGCCACAAGGAGGGGAACGAGGGCGGTTGCGTTCCGGCGGGACAGCTCCCGGCGTGCGGGGTGAACGGTCTGAACGGTCCGCCGGGCCAAGCACAGCTCACCGGCCGGGACGTGGCACGTGGGGCAGGCTTCCGCGAAGGCGCCGTGCCGGAAGCGGCGGTGCGTCTCGTACGCCGCGTCCAGCGCCGCCTCGACGGCAGGGGACGGCGGAGGGGATATCCAGGTGGCCCGCGCCAACGGGCCGTGACGGTGCTCATGGAGGGGCGTCTCCTTGTGCGGGACGACGAGGGGGCGTTGAGCCTCACCTCATATACGTCCGCCCCACGGTTCCCGTTACGGTTCCGTCGTTTTCGCAGGTCAGCGCATGGGCGCCGTCGCGGCTGGCGCCAACCGTATTGCTCCGACCCGCCGCAGGCGTCGGCCTCCGGGGAAGAAACCCCAGGCGGCGGTCTCCCGGTTCCGCTGTCGGGCGGCCGGTCTGCGGAGCCTATGACTTCGAAAGCTTGAGAACCGGACCGCTTGTCGTGGATGCTCTCCAGTAGCGCCGACACAGGACTGAACTATTCCTGCTTTCGAGGGCGTCGACTACCTTGCTGCAGTGCGAGACGAGGGCATTTGTGAATGCATTTTTCACGATGATTGGGGGGACGAAGCGGCCGCCCATTTCCCTGCAAACCGTGGTGCCTCCCACTCGAAAATTTTCCTCGGCTTTCCGATAGCCATCGGCCCATCTATTGTAGACGCTGTCGACGGATACGGTGCGGCTTGTCTCCATGTCGAAGATGAAGACCTTATAGGAGCGTTCAATCAAAAGGGCAACAAGGTCCGCGGCGTTTTGGTAGGTTTTGAGCGTGCGGTCGAGCAAAAGATTCTCGCCTGTCACTATGGATACGCTGAGTATCCGCTGTGCGAGGTCGGTTGATTCTTTGTGAACGAGCGCCGCAAGCTCTCTCGGATAGGCCCTGTCTGGTTCACTGTCTCGCAGTCGTGGCGGGACTATGTCTTCGAACGTGTGGTCACTGCAGCTTTCTTCCAGTATTAGGTCCTTCAGGTAGTCGGGGTCGATTTTTCGCCACCTGGCACCGGGGTCGATCTCTTGCATTACTTTGCTGGCCTGATGGGACTTTCCGGCGCCGGGCGGGCCAGCCATGATTATCGCAATTTTGTGCTCAGAGGCTGAGCCCTGCTCTTTGCGGAGCCGCTTCTTCACGCGCTTGTGAAGGTCTCGACGGGCCTTGAGGCAGGCGTACTCGCCGCTCTCCTCTTTGAACCAGTGCGGCTGGAGTACGGTTGCATATTTGGAGAACTCAGCCAGATCGCCCCTCAGCGTTTCTCTTTCAAGCGCCACGTGGTGTCTTTTGATTTCACTCGGGCTCGGGGTCGGCAGTGATATTGAGGTCACCTTGCCCACTCCCATCCTGATCGGGCTCGACGCTCATGAGTTCGAGGATTTCGTCGTACATTCGTTCATCGATCCAGCCGAGATCGAGTGCCGTTTCTACGTCGTGAATTGTTCCAGCTGGCCAGACCGGTGGATCGTCCAGCAAGTCAGGGGCCGGTTCATCCGATTTTCTTCCCGGGATATATGCCCAATCGGCCAGCATCTTCACGGTTGCATCCCGGTCGAGCTTCTCGCGTTTGTACGCGTAAGCGATATCCAAAGGCTTCTTGTATTCCCCTCTTACCAGGTTGTAATATTCGTCCAGGTGTTCCGTCTCCTCGTCCGTGAGGCTGCGCGACTCGTGAACCGTGGGGGCGAAGAATACGCGCCGCTCGTCGTACGCGACCTTGAGGTGGTTCCTCTCGCGTGTAACACGCTCCAGGGGGATCGGTGCGCGGTGCCCATAGGGCAGCTTTAGCACGGCATAGCGGTGCCCGTCTTTATCTTCGCGAACCGACTCGACCCGACCGAGGGCGTGATCGTTTTCATCGAACATCATTTCGCCGACGCACGCGTCATCGTTGGTGGTGTCGTCACCCATCAGTAGACCCTTCTTAAGATACCCACCACGTCTCGGGAACTGAGCCCGAGAGGGTCGTCGAGGCGCCTACATTCAGGGTCCCACCGCCGACTACGCGATGCGAGTCCCTCGGTGCGGAAAAGGGACCCGCACGCCTATGTGGCCGTGCGGGCTAGGAGCCTCACGGAAGGCGGGCACCAGGCCGAGTCAAGAGGGTCGCCGGTCTTGGACCAGCCCGTGGGACCGGGGGGCGTGAGGCGCAGTGGCGGGTGATATCGGTGGGCCCGCACTCCTTTTCCGCCCTGCGTTTGATGGCCTTGGTGAGGGTCTCGGAGGGGCCGTGGAAGGCGTGGCCGACCCGTCGAGCCAGCCGTCGCCGACCAGCCGCCTCCAGGAATTGCCTGCTGCGGGCGTTGACCTCCCGGATCAGGAGGAGGGACCGGTCCACGGTCCAGCTGGGCGCCCCGCCGCGTCGGCCTCGGTACGAGCCCGCTTCCGAATCGGCCTTGGGGACCAACGGAACAGCCATTAACCCTAAGCACTTGATCTTGGTCGCCTAGCACAGATGATCAGTCCGGTGCGGGGGTTCGGAGGAAGATCCTCGATCACGGTCGGGGCGTGGTTACCGTCCGCCGCATGCCGGTGGAATTTCTGACTGATGAGCAGGCTGAGGCGTACGGGAAGTTCGCCGAGGAGCCGACGAGGCCCGAGTTGGAGCGGTTCTTCTTCCTGGATGACGAGGACCGGAAGCTGATCGGGAAGCGGCGCGGGGACTACAACCGGCTCGGCTTCGCGCTCCAGATCTGCACGGTGCGGTACATCGGGTTGTTCCTGGAGGACCCCCTGGATGTGCCGTGGCCGGTGGTGGATCATCTGGCCGAGCAGCTGGAGATCGAGGACGTCTCGCAGGTCAAGCGGTATACCGAGCGCAAGCCGACGGCGTACGAGCACGCGTGGGAGATCCGCGACGCGTACGGCTACCACCAGTTCGAGGATCACGGGTGGGGCCGGAAGTTCCGGGCGTTCCTGCACGGGCGGGCGTGGACGACGCACGCGGAGGGGCCGAAGGCTCTGTTCGATCACGCGGTGGGCTGGCTGCGCAGGAACCGGGTGCTGCTGCCGGGCGTGTCGGTGCTGGCGCGGCAGGTGGCGGAGGTCCGTGCGATCGCGGAGAAGCGGCTGCATGCCAGGGTTGCCAAGGCCGCTTGGCGGGCGGACCCGGCGCTGCCTGGGGACCTGGTGGCGTTGCTGAAGACGCCGGAGGGCAAGCGGTACTCGTACCTGGAGCAGCTGCGCCGGCCGCCGACGCGGACCACGGGCACCGCGATGAAGAACGCGCTCCAGCGGGTGGATGAGATCGCCGCGTTCCAGCTGGGGCGGGTGAAGCTGAACAAGATCCCGCCGAACCGGCTGGCGGCTCTGGCCCGGTACGGGCTGGGCACAAAGGCGCCGAAGCTGGAGCGGGCCTCGGAGCCGAAGCGCACGGCGATGCTCACCGCGGTAATGCGGCACCTGGAGGCCAAGGCGATCGACGACGCGCTGGACCTGTTCGAGATCCTCATGGCCACTCGGTTGATCAGCACCACGAAGCGGGCCACGGACAAGGAACGCCTGTCCACCCTGCCGCAGCTGGAGAAGGCATCCAGGATCGTGGCCAGGGCGTCGAAAATGTTCATCGAGGAGCTGGAGCTCCTAGAGGAGACCGGCTGCGACGTGGATGTGGCTGCGCTGTGGCGGGCGCTGGAGGAGATCGCGCCCCGGACTGAGCTGTCCAGCGCGGCCGCCACGGTAGTGAGCTGGTCCCGGAGGATGACGACTCGGCGGAGATCGCCATGCGCAGTGCGCTGGCGCTGCGCTACAACACGGTCAAGCCGTTCCTGGCGCTACTGGGAGAGTCGAAGGCGCTGGACGCGGCGACCGGCGGCAAGCGGGTGCTGACCGGTGTGCGGCGGCTGCCGGCCCTCGCGAGGCGGCGAGTGACGGAGAAGCTGCTGCTGCCGAGGGAGATCGACGACAAGCTGGTGCCGCCGGTGTGGCGCAAGGCGGTGTACGCGAACGCGGAACTGCCGGAGGGGGCGGTGGACCGTGACGCGTACGTGGTGTGCGTGCTGGAGCAGTTCTTCCGTGCGCTGAAGCGCCGGGACGTCTTCGCCTCTCCTTCGCACCGCTGGTCGGACCCGCGCGCCCGTCTGCTGGACGGCAAGGAGTGGGAGGCGGTGCGTGAGGACGTGCTGGCGGGGTTGAGCCTGGACGAGGACGCCGAGCAGCACCTTCGGGACTTGGTCGCCGTGCTGGACGCGGCGTGGAAGCAGATGGCCGAGCGGCTGGAGGAGGCCGGCGCCGACGCGAAGATCAGCATC
Source organism: Streptomyces sp. NPDC046866 (assembly GCF_040704625.1). Lineage (NCBI taxonomy): Bacteria > Bacillati > Actinomycetota > Actinomycetes > Kitasatosporales > Streptomycetaceae > Streptomyces > Streptomyces sp. NPDC046866. The sequence continues at coordinate 5,662 of NZ_JBEYXN010000023.1, read as the reverse complement.
GAGGTGCAGCCGAACGGGCGGGCGAAGCTGAACGTAGAGAAGCTCCACGCGCTGGGCGAGCCGAAGTCGCTTGCCTGGCTGCGCAAGCGGGTCGAAAAGATGCTCCCGAAGATCGACCTGCCGGACCTGCTGTTCGAGGTGCACGCCTGGACCGGGTTCCTGGACGCCTTCGTGCACCTGGGCGACGGGAAGACCCGTATGAAGGACCTCACCACCTCCGTGGTGGCGCTGCTGGTCTCGGAGGCGTGCAACATCGGGATGACTCCGGTCACCAACCCGAACATCGAGGCCCTGACCCGCTCCCGCCTGGTCCACGTCGACCAGTACTACCTGCGCGCCGACACCATCGCCGCGGCCAACGCCGCCCTGATCGAGGCCCAGGCGAAGCTGCCCGTCGTGCAGTTCTGGGGCAAGGGACTGCTCGCCTCCGTCGACGGCCTGCGCTTCGTCGTGCCCGTCCGCACGATCAATGCCGCCCCGAGCCCCAAGTACTTCGCGAAGAAGAAGGGCATCACCTGGCTCAACGCGATCAACGACCAGGTGATCGGGATCGGGCAGATGGTGGTGCCCGGCACCCCGCGCGACTCGCTATTCATCCTGGATGCGCTGCTGAACCTGGACGGCGGGGTGAAGCCGGAGATGGTCGCCACCGACAACGCCTCCTACTCCGACATGGTCTTCGGCATCTTCAAGATGCTCGGCTACCGCTTCTCCCCGCGCTTCAAGGACCTCGAAGACCAGCGGTTCTGGAAGGCCCAGATGGCCGGCAGCGAGGCCCTGGGCAGCTATGGGCCGCTGGAGGCCATTGCCCGCAACAAGGTGAGTGTGAAGAAGGTGATCACCGCCTGGCCGGACATGCTGCGGGTGGCCGGCTCCCTGGTCACCAACCAGGTCCGCGCCTACGAGCTGCTGCGAATGTTCGGCCGCGAAGGGCACCCCACGCCGCTGGGGCAGGCGTTCGCCGAGTACAGGCGCATCGCCAAGACCCTGCACCTGCTCGCCGTCGTCGACCCGGTCGACGACACCTACCGGCGGCAGATGCACAAGCAGCTCACCGTCCAGGAGTCCCGCCACAAGCTCGCCCGGGACATCTGCCACGGCAAGAAGGGCACCATCCACCAGGCGTACCGGGACGGGATGGAGGACCAGCTCGGCGTGCTCGGCCTGGTCCTGAACGCGGTGGTGCTCTGGACGACCCGGTACATCGACGCCGCCGTTGCCCAGCTGCGCGCCGAGGGCCACGAGATCCGCGACGAGGACATCGCACGGCTGTCCCCGCTGAAGCACCGCAATCTCAACGTGCTGGGCCGCTACAGCTTCGCCGCCAGCGTCCCGGCCGCCGGGGCTCTGCGACCGTTACGTGACCCAGACGCGGCCGGTCTCGATGATGACGAGGACGGCGCGGAGGACTGAATATGCCTGAGAGCCACCGCCGTTGAATGTCATGGACGGCTCAGGCGCGGTACTCAGGCCAGCTCACAGCGGTCAGTCCAAGGTGGGCCTCGCCCTTCCGGGTGATGTCAGGGCCTTCAATCGGGGCAGGCACAGCCTTCGGCGTAGGCATCGCTCTAGCGTGCGGCTATGCAGAGCGCGCTGGCCAAGATCCCAGGTGCGGGGCCACGATCGACGACGGAGGCGTGTTGGCAGCTCTGACCCGGATTCCGCTGGAGGGCGGAGGCTGCATTCTGGTCGAGCAGCAGGCCGAGTGGGACGGGCCGGTGAAGGCTGGCCGTATCGGTGACGTCGTACGCGAGTTGCCGGTGACTCTGGAAGGGGCCTTGGAGCCGGTCACGGAGGCTGTCCGAGCCACCCTTGGCCAGCTGCGCAGGGCCCGCCCCGACCAGATCACTGTCGAGTTCGGCGTCGACTTGGCTGTCGAGGCCGGAGCCGTGATCACCAAGAGCCAGGCCGGCTGTCACCTGAAGGTGACCGTTTCCTGGCAGGGTGACGGCTCCGGTCATCCTCACGCAGGTACGGGTACGGACTGATCCCGGTGACTGGCACGGAGAAGGGACCGGCTGACGGCACTGCATCAGACCTGCTCACCGCCATGGTCCAGGTGCTCCGGCCCGGTGGAGCGGTGGCCGGGGCTGGGTTCCTGGTGTCCGACAGGGTCGTGGTTACCTGCGCGCACGTCGTCGAAGCGGCCGGAGGCCGGCCGGGGGCTGCGGTGCAGGTGGCCTTCCCTCATGTGAGGGGTGTGGGTCAGGTGGAGGGCCATGTTCTGGGCGAGCTGTGGCGCGCGACGCAGGACGAGGACGTGGCCTTCATCCGGCTGAGTAGCATGCCGGCTGGGGCGCGGGCGCTGCCGTTGGGCTCCGCGGAGGGGTGCCGGGGTCACCAGGTGCGCTCTTTCGGATTCCCCGCACAGGCCCCGCCGGAAGGACACTTTGGCTTCGGCGTGGCCGGCGATCTGCTGCCGGGCTCGGGCAGCCGGAGTGCGCACCTGCAGCTCACCGCGGCCAACGATCTCACCACCGGGTTCAGCGGCGGGCCCGTGCTCGACGAGGTGACCGGCCTGGTCATCGGCATGCTCACGGAGATCGCCGCGCCCGACGAGTTCGAACGGGGACAGGGCGTCGCGTATGTCACTCCGACGCAGGTACTGCGGGGAATCCTGCCCGAGCTGGTGGAGCGGGAGGTATGCCCGTATCGGGGGCTGGAGCCGTTCACCGCGGAGCACGCACGGTGGTTCCAGGGCCGGCAGGAGGCGGTACAGCAGGTCGTGACGAATCTGGCACAGCAGCGGCGGCTGACGCTGTTGCTGGGGCCGTCGGGGTCGGGCAAGTCGTCGCTGATCCAAGCGGGGGTTCTGCGGGAGCTGTCGGAGGGGGAACTGCCGGGGAGTGATCGGTGGCTAGCGCTGATCGCACGGCCGAGGCAGGACTTGGCGGCAGAGATCGAACGTGCAGGGCTGCCGGGAGCCCGCACCGAGGGCATTGCTGGGGCGGTCACTCGTCGGCTGGCAGCCGAGCCCAACCATCAGCGCATCCTGCTGATCATCGACCAGTTCGAAGAGCTCTTCGTCCAGACGGCCGACGGCCATCGGCGGAGCCAGCAGGCCGTCGCGGACCAGATCGCCGCAGCGGTCGACTCACATGCCGCACTCAGCGTGATCCTGGTCATGCGGGACGACTTTTATCCCCAGCTGGCAGCCTTGGCACCAGGGCTGCTGAAAGCAGCGACCTCGGGGCTCCTCAATGTTCCGGGCACCTTGAACCAGCGAGACCTGAACGACATCATCACCCTCCCGGCCCGGGACGTGGGTCTCCATTTCGAGCCAGGACTGCCTGAGCGGATCGTCTCCGACGTCCTGGCCGCCAATCCCGAGGAGGCGCCCACCCAACAGGCACCCGCGACCGTTCTACCCCTGCTGGAGCTGACACTCAGCCAGCTGTGGGTCCGGCGCCAGAACGGCCACCTCACCCATGAATCCTACCGTCGCATCGGAGCCGTCAGCGGGAGCCTGACCACCTGGTGCGACAGCGCCCTCAACGAACTCCCGCCCGATCAGCAGCTCACCGCACGACGCATCCTTACCTCACTGGTGAAACCCGCCGACCGCAGACGCCGTGTCCCGGCCGTCCGCGCACAAGTCCCCCTCGACGAACTGCGCGACCTGGCGGCGGGCCCCGACGGTGCACCCGACAGCGACGTCGACACCGTCCTGGCCGCCCTCGCGCGTCATCGCATCATCACTACCCAGACGCTGCGCGACCCCCAACACCCCGATGCGACTCCCGGGGAGCCGGTAGCCGAACTGATCCATGATGCGCTCATCCGGGACTGGGGAACACTGAGCGAGTGGGTCAGGCAGGATCACCGCTTCCACGACTGGCTCGACCGGACCCGTGAACGGCATGCCAGCTACGCCGAGAAGGGAGATCCAGGGGACCTGCTCGGGGGAACAGCGCTCGCGGAAGGGCTGGAATGGGCGCGGCAACGCCGGCTGCCGGGCGAAATCTCGGCGTTCATCATGGCCAGCAAGCAGCGACAAGAGGCGGCTATCCGACGAACCAGGCGCCTCAACACAGCTCTTGCGACGCTGGCGGTCGTCATGCTCCTGGCACTCCTCGCCGGGGGAGGCGCCGTGTGGCAGTGGCGGACGGCGACCGCCCAGCGCCAAGCAGCACAGTCCCGGCAGTTCGCCGTCCAGTCTGACACGCTCATTGGCGCCAACCCTGAACTCGCCTCGCTGCTGGCCGTCGAGGCATATCGGACCAGCAGCACTGCAGAGTCCATCGCAAGCCTGCAATCCGCTGCAGGTAGTCCCTCACGGCGCCGTTTGACCGGGCACTCCGGCGCAGTGAATTCGGTGATGTTCAGCCCCGATGGACGGACCTTAGCCACCGCCAGCAGCGACCGCACCGTACGACTGTGGGACGCCGTCACAGGCAAGCCCCGCGTTCTGCCCAAACACGCAGGCGCTGTGCTGTCAGTGGCCTTTAGTCCCGACGGGCGCATCCTCGCCATCGCCAGCGAGAACGGCACCGTACAACTGTGGGACGTGGACCCAGTCAAGTCCCGTTCTGTCCTGCCCAAACAAGCAGGTGCCGTGCAGTCCGTGGCGTTCAGCCCCGACGGACGCACCCTCGCCACCGGAAGCGTTGACCACACGGTACGACTGTGGGACCTTGCCACAAGCACGACCCGCACGCTCCGCGGGCATACGGGCGCAGTGCAGTCCGTGGCGTTCAGCGCCGACGGACGCACCCTCGCCACCGGAAGCGCCGACACCACCGTGCGTCTGTGGGACAGTGGAACGGCCAAAATCCTCGCCACCCTAACCGGGCATACGGGCGCAGTGCAGTCCGTGGCGTTCAGCCCCGACGGACGCACCCTCGCCACCGGAAGCGTTGACCGCACGGTACGACTGTGGGAGGTCGTCACAGGCAGGTCCCGGACCCGCTTCGCCCTGACCGGGCACACGGACGCAGTCCAGTCCGTGGCGTTCAACCGCGATGGAAAATCCCTCGCCACCGCCAGCACCGACAAGACTACCCGGCTATGGGATGTGGCCACCGGCACGTTCCGCGCAACCCTCGTTGGGCACACGGCCGCAGTCTGGTCGGTGGCGTTCAGCCCCGACGGGCGCACCCTTGCCACCGGAAGCGTTGATCGCACCGTACAACTGCAGAGCGTAGTCATTCTCTCCCCCGCCGGGGCAATTCAAGAAATCTGTCGCACCGTCAAACGCGACTTCACCCCAGAGGAACGAGAGGCATACCATCCAAGCCGAGGGCCCGTATGCCCAACCTCTGGTAGCGGCTGAGACGATCCGGACCGAGCAGTGGGCGGTCGCGCCCCTGCTGCAGTCCCTGCCCATACGAGACCACCTCGGTGAAAGACGTACAGAGCAGGAGCGCGCGAGCTCGCCGCTTCGCGCCCGACGAGGGTGACCGCCTGGACGCCGATGCCCCCGTCGCCGCGTACACCAAACGCTGCCGCCCGCCGATGGACATCCATGGCGCTGTTTGTCGGAGTCCCTAGAGCGGCGGGCGTGCGCCAGCAGTCGGGCGCGCAGTAGCTCGGGCAGGCTGGCGACGTCCCGCTTCTGGCGTTGGCGCGTCTTCCAGCCCATCAGATGCCGCACGGCCCCGGCGTCGTGCCGCTCCTCGGCCCGTGGGCCGGCCAGGGCGGCGAGCAGGTCGTCGATCGGCAC